>NZ_JCAFSW010000006.1:0-261092 GCF_059369635.1 Stenotrophomonas sp. YJH_SMC_58 | reverse complement strand
GGCGGACAAGAAGTTCTCGACTAAACGGCGTCAAACGGGCATTTTTATGGTGGTTCATCCGGGCTCTTTGGGGACTGGATAGGTGTGGTAACCACCATTTTCCAAAGATGCCCCGGATGAACAACCTACCGAGAGATCACAGCTAGCGGCCGACCCTGGTCGGCGAAAGCAGCGTGATGCGTGCATGCCGCGTCGATGCGCGGCTTGCTATAGTGCGCGCGCCCTCAATCCATCACGGATTCGTTCCACATGCCCAATTTCCGTCCGCTTGCCATCGCCCTGGGCATCAGCCTGGCGACCCTGGTCCCGACCCATGATGCGTTCGCCGCCGCCAAGAAGAAGGCCGCGCGCGCCCCGGCCGTCAGCGCCCAGTGCAGCGACTTCTATGACGCCACCAACGCAGGCTGGCTGAAGGCCAACCCGGTGCCACAGACCGGTGCCACCACCGCGCTGGGCCAGCTGGTCGACCGCAGCCGTCAGCAGCAGCGTGAACTGCTCGACGCAGCAATGAAGGCGCCGCAGGGCAACGTGCAGAAACTGCTGGGCGACTTCTGGGCCAGCGGCCTGGACGAAGCCGCCGTGGAAGCCGACGGATCCAATCCGATCGCCCCGCTGCTGACCCGCATCAACGCCATCAAGAAGGCCAAGGATGTGCCGGCCTCGATCGCCGCGTTGCACCAGGTCGGCATCCCGGTGGCCTTCAACTTCGGCCCGGACGTGGACCTGAAGGCGCTGGACCGCCACATCGGTTACTTCATGCAGGGCGGCATGGGCCTGCCGGACCCGGCGTTCTATACCCGCACCGACGCCGACACCGTTGCGCTGATGGGCCGCTACCGCAATTACGTCAAGCAGATCCTGGCACTGACCGGCACTCCGGCCGCCAAGCTGGATGCCGAGTCGCAATCGGTGATCGCACTGGAAACCGAACTGGCGCGCAACGCGCAGTCGCTGGCCGGCATCAACAACCCGTTCAACAACTACGCGCCGATCTCCACCAAGGAGCTCAACAGCCGCTACCGCAACCTGCAGCTGGATGCCTTCCTGAAGGCCCAGGGCGTGGACGACGACCTGGTCTCGCTGGCCGACCCGGGCCTGTTCAAGCAGCTCGATGGCATGGTCACCAAGCTCAAGCCGGACCAGTGGAAGGCCTACCTGCGCTGGCGCGTGGGCGACTCGATGGCGCCCTACCTGTCCAAGGCCTACCGCGACGCCGAATTCGAATTCCGCGGCCGCGTGCTGCGTGGCGAAACCCTGCCGCCGCAGCGCTGGGAAGACGTGCTGGAGGCGATCAACGTGGCCGCCGGCCCGATGCTCGGTCGCGAATACGCCGCCCGTTACCTGTCGGCCGAAGACCGTCGCCAGGCCGCATGGATCGTCGACAAGGTGCGCGAAGTGCAGATCGAAGCGGTCAAGAACAGCAGCTGGATGAGTGCCGAAGCCAAGACCGAAGCGCAGGCCAAGCTGGCCGCGCTGAAGATCGAGATCGGTACCCCGCTGCGTGATCTCGACTACAGCGTGCAGCCGATGGGCCGTGGTTCGTTTGGCGGCAACATGCTGATTGCGTCGACCTGGCGCCACCGTGAGGAAATGAAGCGCATCGGCAAGGGCAACGCCGACCGCCGCTGGGACGTGCTGCCGCAGCAGCCGTCGCTGGCCTATGACCTGGCGCAGAACCGCCTGATCGTCACCGCTGCGATCCTGCAGGGGCCGGTGTTCAACGCCAAGGCCGACGCTGCCGACAAGTTCGGCAGCTTCGGTGGCCTGGTCGGCCACGAGCTGACCCGCGCGATCGATGCCAAGGGCGCACTGGTCGATGCCAAGGGCGAACTGCGCAGCTGGTGGACGCCGGCCGACAAGACCGCCTGGACCCTGCTCGGCAACCGCGTCGCCGCGCAGTACGGCGCCTACGATTTCCCGGGCGTGAAGGGTGCCAAGGTCAACGGCACGCTCACCCAGGAAGAGAACCTGGCCGACATCGCCGGCCTGGAACTGGCGTGGGCCGCGTACACCGCGCAGGAGCAGAAGGCCAAGCCGGCACAGCAACAGAGCTTCTTCCGCGCATGGTCGGCGTTGTGGGCGCAGCAGCTGTCGCCGAACGAGGCCGTGCGTCGCCTGACCGCCGACATCCGTGCACCGGGCCTGTGGCGCAGCAACGGCACGCTGGCCAACCTGCCGGCGTTCGGTGCCACCTTCAGCTGCAAGGCCGGCCAGCCGATGCAGCGCAGCGAAGCCGAGCAGATCAAGGTCTGGCGCTGAGCTAACTGCTGCAACTGGTAATGCAGAGGGCGCCTTCGGGCGCCCTTTTTTCGCTTGGCGACCCAAAAAAGGGACCCCGGCATGGCCGGGGTCCAGGTCGTTTTCTGGAGAGATCGATCAGGTGCTGCGATCAGAAGTCGTAGGACGCACTGACACGAACCGAACGAGGTGCGCTGAAGTAGGTACCCATGCCGTAGGTGTTGGACACCGTGTAGGGGCCATCTTCATAGACCGCGTCAGACTGCACCGCGCGACGCTGGTTCAGCACATTGAAAACATCCAGGCTGAAAGCCAGCTTGTGATCTGCAAACGAAGGGCGATACATCACGCCCAGGTCCAGGCGGGTCGTCCAGGGCTGCCGGCCGGCGTCACCCGGACGCGACGGCTTGCCACCGCAATAGTGATAGGCCGCGTCGTAGCCCAGCGGATCACTCTCATCGGTGCCGTAGTAGCCCAGGCAGCTCTTCGGCGCCCCCGACATGATCCGCAGGGTGGCCGACGCCGACCACTCATCGTTGAACATATAGGCGCCATAGCCCTTCAGCTGGTGACGGCGGTCGTTCGCCAGATAGCCACCGGCGTATTCCATCAGTGCCGCGGCATCCCAGTCCTGGGTCTTGGAGACGTCATCCTGGCCGATATCCGACTTCACCTGGCCTTCGGTATTGCCGAAGCTGCGCGACCAGGTGTAATCCAGACGTCCGTACCACTTGTCGCTCAGCGGGTGCTCGATGAACAGATCGACGGCGATGTAGTCCCGCTTGGCCTTCTTGTTGCCGTAACCCCAGTCGGCGGAGCTCATCTGCACCGGCGTGTAACCCGAGCCATCCGCGTGTCGAATCATGAAGGTGTTGGTCTTGCCCGGATTGAAGATCACACAGCCCGGGACATCGAGATTGCTGTCGTCGACGCCCATCGCGGCAAGCTTGTCGTGGATGCGATCGGAGTCACAGGTATCGTCGATGGCCGTCTGCAGGCGACGATAGGTGAACTTGGCACCGGAGCTCCAGCGCTCGCCCAGCGTCTTCTCGAAGCCAAGGATCAGCTCGTCCTGGTACTGCGACTTCAGGTCGGTCGGCGCAATCGACAACGGATCAGGGGTCTGGCCATATTCATTGTTGGCTGACACCGGGCCCGGGCCCAGAGCGGTCAGCCCGGTCGGGTTGCCGTTGGCATCAATTCCGCTATAGGTGAAGTACTCGCGGGTGAACGTCGAGGCGGAAGCACCACGAATGGCAACGCTGTTGGGCAACGCCAGGTAGTAGCGGCCCAGGTTGGCGAACACCTTCAGCGACGAATCGCCAAACACATCCCAGCTCGCGCCCAGGCGCGGCGCCCACTGGTCACCGCTGTCGACGTAAGGCTTGGCCGCACTGTTGTAGTTGGTGAACTTGTCATTGCGGATGCCGAGGGTCACCAACCAGTTCGGCGTGACCTGCCAGCGGTCCTCCAGATAGTAGGCCTTCTGCTTGACCGACATGCTGGTGGTCGTGGAGAAGATGTACTTCTGCACGAAGTAGCCGTTGCCGCCCGGCGGGGTGATATCAAAGCCCGGATTCGGCGACGAGGCCGGATCAACACGACCATAGATCCAGGCATACCCCGGCCCGGTCATCGCCTGACCTTCGTTATGCCCCTGGAAGTACATGTTATCGATACCACCGGTCAGCTCGTGGTTGCCGATGCGGTACTGCAGGTCTACACGCAGGCCTCGGGTCTTGCTGCCCGCATCTGACGACTTGGTATAGAGCGCCGACTGGTCGTTGCGGATGGGGCGGCCACCGGTAATGGACGGATCCTGATTGCCCGGGCTGCTGAGATAGGGGTTGGCCGTATCCAGCGGATTCGACTCCAGATTGCTCTCCTTGCTGCGACCCCATACCGCACTCAGGGTCAGGTCATCGTTCAGGTAGCCGGTGTACTTGAAGATGTCAAAGTCGTCCTTGAGCTTCGTGGTGTTCGGGAACGTGCCGGTGCGATCACCTTCGGCCAGGTCCTCGTAGTCGAACGATCGGTAGTAGCCACCGTTGCGATCGGTGTTCTGCACGCGGGTGTATTCCAGCGTGTTGCTGTCGTTGATGTTCCAGTCGATCTTTCCATAGAACTTCGGCGCATCAATGGTGTAGTGGTTGCGCACCTGCTGCGTTGCTGCAGAGCTGTTCGTGGACACACCTTCGGTGCGGTCCTTTTCCGCAGCCAGGTGAATGAACAGACGATCCTCGATCAGTGGGCCACTGGCATAGCCACTGTAGGTGGTACGCGTGGCGACATCGTCCTTGCGGTAGCGATAGAGCGAACCAGGCAACGAGTCATCGGTGTAGCTGTATCCATCTGGCAGAAGGCGATTGGGATAGATGACAGTGGCCGCAGAAGCCGACAGCGAGTCCGGGGCCCAGGTGGCCTGCACGCCGAAATGCCATTCATTGGTGCCGCGCTTGCCGAGCTGGTTGATCACACCACCGGTGGAGCGCCCGTATCCCGCTCCGTAGCCGCCCATGAACGTTTCCTGCTGGTCGATCGACCCATAGGGCAGGCTGATACCACCCAGGTTGCTGAGCGGATTGTTGGCCAGGAAGCCATTCAGATAGTAGGCATTCTCAGTAACACTGGAACCACCGAAAGACAGCACCGAACGCGAGCCATTGCTGAACGCGCCACTGCCTGCGACAACACCTGGCGCGAGCAATGCGATGGCTTCGGCGCTACGCCCCAGTGGCAACACATCCAGTTGCTCGGACGTAATGACCGACTTGGACACCGTATTGGTGACATCGATCTTCGGCACATTCGCCGCGACGACGTTCACGGCCTCCAGCGTGGTGGCGGCACTGCTGCCACCGGCAAACGACACCTCGGTGCCAACGCCGACCTTCAGCAGAACATTCTCGCGCTGATCGACGGTCTGGCCGTCACGCTGCTGGATGATGGTGTACTTGCCCACCGGCAACGAGCCGAGGTTGTAGCGGCCATTGCTGTCGACGGTCGCCGAGCGTTTCAGGCCCGTATCGCTCTGCACGACGATGGTCGTGCCGGCAGGCGCACTGCCGTACAACGAACCGGTCGTGCTCTGCGCGGCTGCGGCGCCGATGAAAGAAGTCAGGACGACCGCCAAGGCGGTACGCTTCAACCTTGCGACGTGCTTGCTGCTGGTCATGGAGTTTCCTTGATTCGGTGAAGATCAGGCTGCAGTTGCAGAATTGCTGCACGGAAGCGACAGCCCCATGTAGCTGAACCAAATATTAATTTCATCAATTCTTAATTTGCAATGGCGGCTGAACAAAAATAACCAATTGAAATTGAAGGAAAAGTTTTGATACAAACATGAACTTTGTTCAAGTTTTGTTTATTAATCAGCCGCTTGCAGCCCGCTCCACCCGTTACCGCCCCCAGTCTCCGGTCACCGTGATACCCATCCCGGTTTAACACCCGGCGTGCTATCGCTGCGGCCTCTTCCATCGCGGAGCCCCGACATGGCACACAAGAACACCATCTGTGTCTGGTACGACAACGGCGCGCTCGAGGCCGCCACCTTCTATGCCAGCCTCCTGCCCGACAGCGCGGTGACCGCCGTGCATCACGCACCTGGCGACTACCCCGACGGCAAGGAAGGCAACGTGCTGACCGTCGAATTCACCGTCTGCGGCATTCCCTGCGTCGGCCTCAACGGCGGCAGCGCGTTCAAGCACAGCGAAGCGTTCTCCTTCCAGATCCAGACCGAGGACCAGGCCGAGACCGACCGCCTGTGGAATGCGATCGTCGGCAACGGTGGCCAGGAGAGCCAATGCGGCTGGTGCAAGGATCGCTGGGGCATCTCCTGGCAGATCAGCCCGCGCATGCTCATCGAAGCAGTGACCAGCAAGGACAAGGCATTGGCCAAGCGCGCCTTCAACGCGATGATGCCGATGAAGAAGATCGACATCGCCACCATCGAAGCGGCAATAGAAAAAGGGGACGGAGGGGATTAAGTCGTTTCTGCCCACCGCTGCCGACCCTGTGCGAATTGCGACTTAATCCCCTCCGTCCCCTTTTTTTGAGGTGCTGATGTCCTGGGATGCAATCATCATCGGGGGTGGCCACAACGGCCTGGTCTGTGCGGCCTATCTGGCGAAGGCCGGAAAGAACGTGCTGGTCCTTGAACGGCGCGGCGTGCTCGGCGGAGCGACGGTCACCGAGGAGTTCCATCCCGGCTTCCGCAACTCGGTGGCGTCGTACACGGTGTCGCTGTTGCAACCGAAGGTGATCGAAGACCTGCAACTGCATGCGCATGGGCTGCGCATTGTCACGCGCCCGGCCAACAACTTCCTGCCATTGCCCGACGACCGCTACCTGTTGTCGGCACCCGGCCGCACCCAGGCCGAAGTCGCTGGATTCTCCGCTCGGGATGCACAGCGCCTGCCAGCGTACGAAGCACGCCTGGAGATCTTCGCCGATGTACTGCGCGCGTGGGCTCTCCGCGCGCCACCGGACATCGGCGCCGCCGGCGGCTGGCGCGGCCTGCCCGCACTTTGGCAGATGGGGAAGCTCGGCCGCGAACTGGCGGCGCTGGATGCACCGCTGCGGCAGGAGCTGCTGGACCTGTTCACGCTGTCGGCGGCGGAATACCTGGACCGCTGGTTCGAGAGCGAGCCGATCAAGGCGCTGTTCGGCTTCGATGGCATCGTCGGCAACTATGCCAGTCCATACACACCGGGCAGCGCCTACGTATTGCTGCATCACGTGTTCGGCCAGTGCAATGGCGTGAAGGGTGCATGGGGCCATGCGATGGGTGGCATGGGCGCGATCAGCCAGGCCATCGCCAGCGCGGCGCGCGAGGCCGGGGCCGAGCTGCGCGTGGATGCCGGCGTGCGACGGGTACTGACCGAACAGGGCCGCGCCGTGGGGGTGGAACTGGCCAACGGCGAAACCCTGCGTGCACGCGCGGTGGTCGCCAACGTCAATCCGAAGCTGCTGTACGAACAGCTGCTGGAGCCGGCGCAGGTACCGGCTGCCACACGCGAACGCATGACGAACTGGCGCTGCGGTTCCGGCACCTTCCGGATGAACGTGGCGCTGTCGCGGCTGCCGGAGTTCCGCGCCCTGCCCGGTCCGGGCGATCACCTCAGTGCCGGCATCATCATGGCCCCCAGCCTGGACTACATGGATCGCGCCTGGCTGGATGCGCGCCGCGACGGTTGGTCGCGCGAACCGATCGTGGAAATGCTGATACCCAGTACGCTGGACGATTCACTGGCACCGCCCGGACAGCATGTGGCCAGCCTGTTCTGCCAGCACGTGGCGCCGGTACTTCCTGATGGGCGTCACTGGGATGACCACCGCGAGACGGTAGCCGACCTGATGATCGCTACCGTTGAACGCTATGCGCCCGGCTTCGCTGACAGCGTGCTCGGTCGTCAGGTGCTGTCCCCGCTCGATCTGGAACGCACCTTCGGTCTGGTCGGCGGCGACATCTTCCACGGCGCACTGAGCGCCAACCAGTTGTTCTCGGCGCGGCCGATGGTCGGCCAGGCCGGCTATCGCGGCGCCCTTCTCGGCCTGTATCTGTGTGGGTCGGGTACCCATCCCGGCGGTGGTGTTACCGGTGCACCGGGGCACAATGCGGCGCAGGTGGTGCTGCGGGACCTGTAGTGGTGTGCCGACCAACGGTCGGCACCTACGGCGTCAAATGATCCTTCGGATCATTTGACGCTGCGCAGATGGTTCGGGCGCTTCGGGGGGCCGGGCGGGCGACGCTTGTTGAACGGCGGCTGCCCGCGCCAGTAACGGATCAGCAACCAGCCGAACAGCATGCCGCCCAGGTGCGCGAAATGGGCCACGCCCGGCTGCCAGCCGGTCATTCCCAGCACCAGTTCGCCCACGCCGAACAGGATCACGAAGGTCCGCGCCTTCATCGGGATCGGCGGGAACAGCAGCATCACCCGCTGGTTGGGGAACAGCATGCCGTAGGCCAGCAGCAGGCCAAACACGCCACCGGAGGCGCCCAGCACCGTCGCCGGGTTTTCCAGCAGCGTGCCCACCAGCAGCTGGCAGACGCCTGCACCAGCCACGCACACCAGGTAATACAGCAGGAAGCGCTTCTCGCCCCAGGTCTGCTCCAGCGGCGCGCCGAACATGAAGACCGCCAGCATGTTGAAGAACAGGTGGCCGAAGCTGCCATGCAGGAAGCCATAGGTCAGCAGCTGCCACGGCTGGAAGTTGCCGCCCGGCGAGAACGCATCGAAGCCCTGCTGCAGCGGTTGCAGCATGAACGGCTCGAAGGTCTGCATGCCGAGCAGGAACTGCTGCTGCAGCAGGAACAGGATCGCATTGGCGATCAGCAGGGCCTTGGTGACGGTTGGCAGTCGCGGGAACATGGGAGTACCGGCATGGAACGGCCTCCATCATAGCCGCAGCACCGTGTCTTGTTGGCGGCCCTCAGGTCCGGCCTGTTCAGTCGCCAGCGGTGCTCAGACCGGGCCCCACACAGCGGCATCCAGTGCCGCTGCCGGATCAGCCGCCGGCATCCGCACCCGGCCGTTCTCCACCACCACGCCCTCCGCGCGCAACCGCTGTGACTGCTCGCGCCATCCGGCCGACCCTTCTTCCATGGCAATTCGCCCATCCGAGCGCAGCACGCGGTGCCAAGGCAGGTCCGGGTCGTCGTTCTGGCCCAGGATGCGCGCGGTCAGCCGCGCACGCCCGGGCAGGCCCGCGCGCATCGCTACCTGCCCATAACCCATCACCTGCCCTACGGGGATCGCGCGGATCACCGCCAGGATGCGCGCACGCGCCTGCTCCGGTGTCAGCGCCGCAGGCGGGTCACCAGCAGTACGCCGATCAGTACCAGCACGGTGCCGGCGATCTGCGCCGGCCCCATCGGTTCGTCGAGCAGCCATAGGCTCATCACGATGGTGGAAACAGGGCCCAGCATACCGACCTGCGCGGCCAGCGACGAACCCACGCGCTGCACCGCCAGCATGATCGCCAGCACCGGCAGCACCGTGCACACGGTGGCATTGACCAGCGACAGCCATTGCACTGGCGCCGGTGCCTGCCACAGCAACGGCAGCGGATGGGTCACCGCGAAATGCAGCAGCACCAGCACGCTGGCCACGCAGCTGGCATAGGCGGTCAACCGCACCGCGCCGATGCGTGCGACCACCTGCCCACTGCCGAACAGGTACAGCGCGTAGCTGAGCGCACTGCCCAGTACCAGCAGGCTGCCGACGATGATCTGCCCGCCCTCGCGCTGCAGATCGTGGCCGAAGGCGAGCAGCACGCCCAGATAGCTCAGCACCAGCGCGCCGATCTGCCACCGACCGGGCCGCTGGCGCGCCAGCAGCACGTTGATCAGCAGCACCAGGGTCGGGTTCAAGTAAAGAATCAGGCGCTCAAGGGTCACGCTGATGTACTGCAGGCCCTGGAAGTCGAGCAGACTGGACAGGTAGTAGCCGGTGAAGCCCAGCCACAACACGCGGGCACGGTCGGCCCAGGACAGCGGCTCGGCCCGGCGCGCGGACCACAGTGCCATCAGTACGAACAGCGGTAGCGCCATCAGCATGCGCAGGGCGAGCAGCGTGGTGGCATCCACGCCGTGACGCAGGCCGAGCTTGACGATGATGGCCTTGCCGGAGGCGGCGATGGCGCCGATCGCGGCCAGGCCGATGCCTCCCAGCGCGATGCGTGGGGAAGCGGTGGCGATACGGGAAGCGGGGCTGGACATCAGGACGACGGCGGGCCGCACGGGGCGGCCAGGGAAGGCGTAAGGGCTTCCATTGTCGCATGGGTGCGCCTGGTGACCTGGAGAGCCGAGCCTGCGCTCGGCTGCCCCTGTCTGCACAGAACGCAGCCGAGCATAGGATCGGCTCTAAAACCGTCCAGCTCAGCGCATCAGCACCACTTCCTCGGCCGAGGTCGGGTGGATCGCCACGGTGTCGTCGAACTGGGCCTTGGTCGCGCCCATCTTCACCGCCACCGCAAAGCCCTGCAGGATCTCGTCGGCCGCTTCGCCCAGCAGGTGGATGCCCACCACCCGTTCTTCCGGACCGGCACAGACCATCTTGAACAGGCTGCGCTGGGTGCCATTGGCCAGCGCCTGCAGCATCGGACGGAAACGGCTGTGGTAGACGCTCACCTGATCGAACCGCGCGCGCGCCTCTTCTTCGCTCATGCCCACCGCGCCCAGCGGTGGATGCGAGAACACCACGCTGGCCACGTTCTCGTAATCCATCTTCGACTGCGGGCGGCCACCGAACAGGCGGTCCATCAGCCGCCGCGAAGCGGCCACCGCCACCGGGGTCAGGCCGACCTTGCCAGCGATGTCGCCCACCGCGTGCACGCTCGGCACACACGTGGTCTGCCATTCGTCCACCTGCACCTGCTGGTGTTCGCCGATACCGATGCCGAGCGCTTCCAGGCCCAGATCGCGGCTGTTGCCACGGCGGCCGGTGGCAAAGAACACCGCGTCGAACACGCTGTCGAGCGGGCCATCATGGCCGAATGCACGTACGCGTTCGCCATCGCGCTGCAGCTCGCGCAGGCGATAGCCGAAATGGATGCGCACGCCCTGCTGCTTCAGGTTCTCGGCCAGCTGATCGGTCAGCTCGTAATCGAAGCGATCCAGCAGCCGCTGGCCACGCACCAGCAGGCTCACCTTGCTGCCCAGTGCCTGCAGCAGGCCGGCCAGCTCCACCGCGATGTAACCGCCACCGATGATCGCCACCTCGGCCGGTGCCGCGCGCAGATCGAAGAAATCATCGGAGACCAGGCCCAGTTCGGCACCGGGGATGTCAGGCCGCAGCGGGTGCGCGCCGGTGGCGATCAGGATGTGTTCAGCGCTGTAACGCACGCCATCGCTGCAGGCCACGGTATGCGCATCGAGCAGATGACCGCGCGCCGGAATGCGCACCACGCCGGTTTCGTCCAGGCGCTTGTGGTAGCTGGTGTGGATGTTGCTGATGTAGGCCTGGCGATGGATCACCAGCTCCTGCCACGACAATGCCGGGCGTACCTTGACATCGAAACCCATCGCACTGGCCAGGCCGATGCGCTCGTGCAGGTCGGCCGCCAGCCACATGGCCTTCTTCGGCACGCAGCCGACGTTGACGCAGGTCCCGCCCAGTTCACCAGGCTCCAGCAGCGCCACGCGCTTGCCGTGCTGCGCGGCGCGGATCGCGCCAGCCAGGCCGGCGGAACCACCGCCAAGGACGATCAGGTCGTAATCATAGGGTGCAGTGCTCATCGGAATCGCTCGGGTCGGTAAGGGGCAGGATCGATCGCCGGCGTGCGGCCGCAGACGAGATCGGCGATCAGCTGGCCGGTGCCGGCGCTCATGCTGATGCCGAGCATGCCATGCCCCGCTGCAAGCCAGACGTGAGGATGCGCGGGCGCGCGGCCGATCAACGGCACGTCGTCCACGCTCATGGGGCGCCACCCGCACCACTGCTCCTGCAGCTGCACACCACGTGGCGCGCGCAGGTAGTGGTCGGCGGCCTGCTGCAAGGCCTGCAGGCGGGTCGTGCGCAGCTGCGGATCGGCACCGGCGAATTCCATGGTACCGCCCAGCCGCAGCGCTTCGCGCCAGGCGATCACGAACACGGAATGGTCCTTCAGCACGACTGGACGCTGCGGCACCTGCGCCGGTCGTGACCAGGTCAGCGAGTAGCCCTTGCCGGGTTGGATCGGCACGCGCAGACCCAGTTGCCGCGCCCAGCTCGGTGACCACGGCCCGGTCGCCAGCACCAGCTCTCGCGCCAGCAGCATGCGTTCACCGACACGCACGCGCACACCCTGCGCATCGGCGCTGAAATCCTCCACGTCCGACTGCTCTTCGATCACCACGCCCTGTGCGCGCAGCACGCGCGCCAGTTCGGCGGTGTAGCGGTCCGGACGCAGCTGGGCATCGCCGGGGAAGTGGATCGCACCGGCAAGGCGATCATGAAACGCCGGATTGTCGCGCGCGTAGTCGGTGCCATTGATGCGCGCCGAGGCAATGCCCTGTGCGTTCAGCGCCTCACACTCGGCAGCGTGGTGATCGAAATTGCGGGCGTCACCGAACACATAGTCCAGACCGCGCGCCTCGAACTCGCAGTCCAGCGCATGCGTCTGCACCCACTGCGCCAGGCGCAGCCGTGAATCATTCAACAATGCGCCGCGTGCCCGCGTGGCGTGCAGCCAGTCGCGTGCGTTGCAGCGCGCCCCGAACTGCAGCAGCCAGCGCCACAATGCTGGGTCCAGGCGTGTACGCACGTACAGCGGCGCACGCGGATCGAGCATCCAGCGCAGCGCGCGCAACGGCACGCCGGGCGCTGCCAGCGGTGGCGCGTGGCTGGGGGTGATGGTGCCGCAGTTGCCATGCGAGGTCGCGCCGCCGACACGCCCACGGTCGATCACGCGTACCTGCCGGCCCTGTGCACGCAGCGCGAGTGCGGCAGCCAGTCCAATGGCACCGGCGCCGACCACGATCACATCCTCGCGCGCGCCCTGCATCGATCAGCCCTGGCCGGCCCCGCGCCGCATCGGCGGCCACTGCCGGTAGGTCATCGCGCGCCACAGCCATTCCATCGGCCCAAAGCGGAAGCGGCGCAGCCATACGTGCGAGATGCCCACCTGCGCGGTGAACAGCAGCAGCGCGAACATCAACTGCACGCTGCGTGGCATCGTTTCGAACGCGCCCAGGCCGTAGTGGTAGAACAGCCAGGTGCACAGCAGCGACTGGCCGAGGTAATGGGTCAACGCCATGCGCCCGACCGGCGCCAGCCAGCCCAGCCGCGCGCGCCAGTGTACGATCCAGGCCAGGTAACCCAGGCACATCGGCAGGCCGCCGATCGTCACCAGCGCCATCGCCGCCGTAACCGGCAGATCGTAAGCGCCCGGCGCCAGATACGGCTTCCAGGCAACACCCAGCAGCGTGACCAGCAGGCCGAAGGGCAGCGCCCCCCAACGCAACACCGCATACAGCCGCGGGAAGCGATCCGGCGTGGCCAGCGCGCCGCTGCCGGCAAACCAGCTGCCGATCAGGAACATGCCCAGCACTTCCGGGCCGGTGATCAGCATCGCCCCCATCGACGTGCCGAACTCGCTCAGCCGCTGCGCATTGGCCTGCATCCAGCTGCCCTGCCCGTACACCAGGCGCTGCAGATCGATGCTCTGCTGCGCCTCGGTGAGCATTTCCCGCACCTCGTCAGCCGAGGCCATCGACACCATCGCGCCGACCAGCAGCATCATCGCCACGCCGCCGAGGTAGACCGCCGCGCCCATCCACGGCAGCCAGCTGCGCGGCGCCTCCCGGCAGGCCAGCAGCGGCAGCGAGATCAGCGCGTAAAGCACCAGGATGTCGCCGGACCAGACCAGCAGCGCGTGGCACAGGCCGATCAGCAGCAGGCCAGCGCTGCGGCGCAGGTAGAACGGGGTGAAGTCACGCCCGGCCGCCTCGGCGCGCTGCGCCATCACCGCGAAGCCGGCGCCGAACAGCAACGAGAACAGGGTGAAGAACTTCCCCTGCACGAATACGTAGACAAAGGCATCGGCCCAGTAGTCGATACCCTGCCAATGCACGTCGATGCCGGTGAAGGCCAGGTCCAGCGGTCCGCTGAAGGCCTCGATGTTCATCAGCAGGATGCCCAGCAGCGCAGCACCGCGCAGCACGTCCAGCACGGCGATGCGTTCGCCGGAAGCCACCGGTTGCAGGGAAGGAGAAGCGGCGTTCACGGGGCGTCCGTCGGGCAGGTCCGCCATTATGCCGCCGGCCCGCGTGCCATGGATGGCCGCGCCGTGTTCCAGAAACGCAATGGCCCGCCGAAGCGGGCCGTTGCTGCCATCATGATCGCGCTGCGATCAGTGGTGGTGACCGCCGTCGCCGTGGACGTGACCGTGGTCGATCTCTTCCTTGCCGGCTTCGCGCACATCGACGATTTCCACGTCGAAGTGCAGGTCCTTGCCAGCCATCGGATGGTTCAGGTCGACGTCGACGACGCTCATGCCGACCTTCTGCACGGTCACCGCACGCGGGCCGAAGTTGGTCTGCAGCACGACCTGCTGGCCCGGAGCCAGCTTGGTGTTGCCGAAATGCTTCTTCGGCACGCGCTGGGACAGGCCCTCGCGGCGCTCGCCGTAGGCATCGGCTGCGTTGACGTCAACGCTGAAGGTCGCGCCGGCTTCCTTGTCCATCATGGCGTTTTCCAGGCCCGGGATGATGTTGCCGTGGCCGATCAGGATCGCCAGCGGCTCGCCGCGGTCCTTGGACGATTCGATCGGCTCCTGGCCGACTTCGGAAACGGTGTAGTGGAAGCGGACAACGCGGTCTTTTTCGATCTTCATGCGCAACTCTGTCTGGATCTGCCGGAGGCAGGCGGGTTGGGGCGGGTTGTCGCCCGGCGGGGACGCCGCCATCATGACGGCCAATCCCAAGGTGGCGCATTATCCGGAGAACATGCACATCACGCCAGTTTCGTCCGGCCTGCGCCGGCTCCTCGCCCCGGCCCTGCTGCTGGCCCTGCCCGTGCTGATGACCGCCTGCGGCGGCGGCAAGGCCACCCGCCCCGCTCCGCCTCCGCCGACCGCGAACTGGCCGAAGACCGTGCCGGACAACCCCGAGGCGGCCAACTCGGTGCTGATGCGTGCCATCAGCCTGGTCGGCACCCCCTACCGCTATGGCGGCAACACCCCGGATTCCGGCTTCGACTGCAGCGGCCTGGTGGCCTATGTCTATCGCGAGATGCTGGACCTGCGGCTGCCGCGCACCTCGCGCGACCTGGCGGCGGTACAGGGTCCGAAGATCGATCCGCAGCGCCTGGCCACCGGCGACCTGGTGTTCTTCGGCAGCCGCGGCAGCGTCACCCATGTCGGCATTTATGTCGGTGAAGGGCGTTTCGTGCATGCGCCGAGCACCGGCGGCACCGTGCGCCTCGACTCGCTCAGCGGTCCCTACTGGAAGGACCACTACACAGGGGCGAAACGCGTCCTTCGCTAAAATGAACAGGCGATATGTTCAAAACTGTGACGAACATCACCATGCAACTAACGAATTACTAACGGAATTTTTAACTTATCCGCGCTTTTACAGGGCATGATGCCCCATCGTTTTTTTCCTGTGACCGACGCGTGACGACTGACGACCTGAAAAGCGAAGGCCAGACTTCCGTATCTTCACGTAGTGCCCGCCCGCTGTTGCTTGGCCTGGCACTATGTCTGACCAGCCTTCCGGCCTGGTCGCAGACTGCTCCGAACCGTTCCGATGTGACCCCGGCCCCGGTGGCCGAGAGCACCGCCCGACCGGCCGCCAAGGCCGAGGCTGCCGCTACGCAACGCAGCCGCGTCGACGCCGCCGCCAGCGCTACCCTGGCCGCCCTGCTGCCTCACCTGGCCGCCAACGACACCATTCCGCTGATGGACCGCTCGGCCGTGGTGGCCGGTGACCTCAGCCGCCTCCTCGCCAACTACGACACCAGCAGCGCTGCCAATGGCAGCGTTGTCGGCACCGCGGCCGACAATGGCAAGGTGCAGTCGCTGCTGCGTCGCGCGATGACCCTGCTGGGCACCCCATACCGTTGGGGCGGCAGCAACCCGGACAGCGGCTTCGACTGCAGTGGTCTGGTCGGCTACGTGTTCCGCTCGGCCCTGGGCATTGAGCTGCCGCGCGTCTCGCGTGAAATGGCACATGACGACAACGCCGAACTGATCAACGACCGCACCGCGCTGGCCGCCGGTGACCTGGTGTTCTTCGGCCGCAAGGGCCGCGTCGATCACGTCGGCATCTATGTGGGTGATGGCCGCTTCCTGCACGCACCGAGCTCGGGCAAGGACGTGCGCGTGGACACCCTGCTCAGCGGCTACTGGGGCAACAAGTTCATGCAGGCCCGCCGGGTCGATCTCTGATCTGGCCGGTTGGCGCTACCACGCCGCCTGACACGAGAAAGTCGCTGCCCTGCAGCGGCTTTTTTGTTAGGCCCGCGCAATGGTGGGTAGCTGCCGATCTTGGTCGGCACCGCCTTCATCCACGCATGGCGTGGATCTACCGACCTCTGGTGGGTACCGACCTCTGGTGGGTACCGACCTCTTCTGGTGGGTACTGACCTTTGGTGGGTACTGACCTTTGGTGGGTACTGACCTTTGGTGGGGGCCGACCGTTGGTCGGCACCGCCTCCATCCACGCATGGCGTGGATCTACCAGGCACGGCATGACCGCCACCGCGCCAGCCAGCTCCCAAACAAAAAGCCCGCCGTTCAGGGCGGGCCTTTTATCTCCACGCAACCTCAGCCGCGTGGCGGCGTCGGATCGGGGTCGTCCACACCCACATTGCTGGACGGATTGTCATACACCGCCTGGTCGAGCAGCCCGGTTTCCTTGGCCACGATCACCGGCACCAGCATCTGGCCGGTCACGTTCGTCATCGTGCGCATCATGTCGAGGATGCGGTCGATGGCATACAGGTAGCCGATCGTCTCCAACGGCAGGTTGGCCGCGCTCAGCACCACCGTAGCCATGATCACCGCGGTACCCGGAACACCGGCCGTACCGAAGCTGCCCAGCACCGAAGCAATCAGCACCACCACGTACTGTTCAGGGGTCAGCGGCACACCGCTGTACTGCGCGATGAACACCGCGCACAGCGCCGGGTAGATGGCACCGCAGCCGTCCATCTTGATGCTGGCGCCCAGCGGCACCGCAAACGAACCGTAATCCTTGTTCACGCCCAGGTTGTGGGTGATCGAACGCAGTGCCACCGGCATCGCCGCAAAGCTGGAAGAGCTGACGAACGCAACCTGCATGCCCGGTGCCGCACCACGGAAGAACTTCAGCGGGTTCAGTCCGTGCGCCAGCAGCAGTGCGCTGTACACCACCACGATGTGCAGGGCGCAGGCCACGTACAGGGCCAGCACGAAATGCCCCAGCGGCAGCAGCTTCTCGAACCCGTAGCTGCCGACCAGGCCGGCGATCAGGCCAAAGGTGCCGATCGGGGTGACTTCCAGCACGAAGCGGGTCACCTGGATCATGATGTCACTCATCTGGCCGACCAGCTTGCGCGCCTCGGTCACCTTCTCGCCGAGCTTGACGATGGCGAAGCCGACCAGGCCAGCGAAGAAGATGACCGGCAGGATCGAGCCACGGCCGGCGGCCAGCACGGTTTCGCCGGCCGCGTTGACCTTGGTGCCGATACCGGACAGCGCATAGAAGACATTGGCCGGCACCACGTCAAGCAGCACCTGCACCACACTGGGCACTTCGCGCGGCACGTAATTGCTGGCCATCGTCAGCTGCAGGCCACCGGCGCCGGGCTGCAGCACGGTGCCCACGCCCAGGCCGACGCACACCGCCAACGCAGCGGTGATCACGAACCAGAGGAAGGTGCGGCCACTGAGCGCGGCAACCGACTTCTGGCCGTGCAGCGAGGAGATCGCATTGATGACCGCGAAGAACACCAGCGGCACCGCGATCATCTTGATCAGGGTGACGTACAGCTCGCCAAGCGGGCCGAACCACGTTTCCGCGGCCGGGCCGAGCGCCCAGCCGGCCAGCGCGCCGAGCACGAAGCCACCGACCACGCGCTGCCAGAATGGAATCCGCAGCCAGGCAGAGACCAGCTTCATAGGCAATCCAGAGGGAAGGAAGGGATGCTGGCACGATAGCCCATCAACGGCTGGGGAACGACCGCCCGGCCGGCAAATCAGTGTGTCATCGGCGTGCCTTGCGAGGGCGGGCATAATGAACGTCCCGTTACAGTTTGTGAGATCCCAGCGTCCATGCGCCGTTCCGTCTCCCTGTTGGCCGCCTGCGCCACCACCCTGCTGCTGGGCGCCTGCGCCAGCACCACCCCCGCCACTGCCCCGGCCAGCCTCAAGGTCGCCGTCGACCCCGTCGCCCACCCGGCCGGCGAGACCCCGCAGTGGTGGTACCGCAGTGGCGCCGCCCAGGCCGCCGCCAACGGTGCGATGTCCGGCAAGGCCAAGAACGTCATCCTGTTCCTCGGCGACGGCATGAGCCTGACCACCGTGGCCGCCTCGCGCATCTACGAGGGCCAGCAGAAGGGTGGCTCCGGCGAAGAGAACCTGCTGTCCTGGGAGCGCTTCCCGGCCACGGCATTCAGCAAGACCTACAACACCGATTCGCAGACGCCCGATTCGGCCGGCACCATGACCGCCATCACCACCGGCGTGAAGACCCACATGGGTGCGATCGGCGTCAGCGCCGGCAGCCGCACGGACTGTGCCGACAGCCTGTCCAAGGGCCTGCTGACCTGGCTGCAGCTGGCCGACAGCGCCGGCCTGGCCACCGGCGTGGTGTCCACCGCACGCCTGACCCACGCCACCCCGGCCGCCACCTACGCGCACTCGCCCGAGCGCAACTGGGAAAACGACACCGACCTGACCGAAGCCGCCAAGGCGGCCGGCTGCAAGGACATCGCCCAGCAGCTGCTGTCGACCTCGCGCTATGGCCGCGGCCCCCTGGTCGCCCTCGGTGGCGGCCGCGGTGAGTTCACCACCGTTGAAGAGCGCGATCCGGAGTACGACGACAAGGTCGGCCAGCGCCTGGATGGCCGCAGCCTGGTGCAGGAATGGCAGCAGGCGCACCCGCAGGGTGCCTACGTGTGGAACAGCAAGCAGCTGGCCGCCGCCGCCAACGCGCCGGCCATCCTCGGCCTGTTCGAGCCGGACCACATGCGCTACGAGTACGAGCGCCCGCAGGATCCGGGCGGCGAGCCGAGCCTGGCCGAACTGACTGCCGCAGCGATCAAGAATCTGTCGAAGCACCAGGAAGGCTACGTGCTGATGATCGAAGGCGCGCGCATCGACCACGCCAACCACAGCGGCAATGCCTACCGTGCACTGACCGAGACCGTGGCCCTGTCCGACGCAGTGCGCGTGGCCAACGAACTGACCTCCGCCGACGACACCCTGATCATCGTCACCGCCGACCACTCCCACACGCTGAATTTCGTCGGCTACCCGGCACGTGGCAACCCGATCCTGGGCAAGGTGAAGGACAAGGGCGGCGAAGACGGCGCCGGCAAGCTGGACTACGCCCTGGACGGCACCGGCCAGCCGTACACCACCCTGAGCTATGCCAACGGCCCGGGCCACACCGGCAGCAGCAACCAGCAGCCGGCCGGCCCGAAGCGTTACCCGCACAACCCGAGCAGCTTCGAACCGGCCAACGGCCGCCCGAACCTGCGCGAGGTCGACACCGAGCATCCGGACTACATGCAGGAAGCACTGGTGCCGATGAAGTCCGAATCGCACGGCGGCGAAGACGTCGGTATCTGGGCACGCGGCCCGGGCAGCAAGGCGATCCGCGGCACGCTGGAACAGAACGCGATCTATCACATGATCGTGCAGGCCACCCCGGCCCTGCGCGAGCGCTTGTGCCAGGCCGGCACCTGCGATGACAAGGGCGTGCCGGTGCAGCTGCCGGCACCGACCGCGTTCGAGCGCAAGGCCGAGGCCAAGTGATCGCACGGCAGGCCCGCCCTGACGCTGCCAGCGGCCGCTTCGCGCGGTCGCTGGCCCTGCTAGGCGTGCTGGTCAGCGCCACTGCAGCGGCACAGGCACCGGCATGCAAGCTGCTGACCGATGAACACGGGTTGTGGCCACTGCCCAACTGCGAGGTGATCGATCACCGGCCGAAGATCAGTGCCGACACGCTGAAGGCCCTGAATTACGACGACCACGGCCTGGCAGTGGTGTACGCCGACCAGGGTTTCCACTACGTCGACCGCAAGGGCCGCAGCCTGCCGGTGCTGACCTGGGACAACGGCCCGGAAACGCCGCAGGAAGGCCTGCTGCGCGCTCGCGTCGGCAACCGCGTGGGCTACTTCGACCTGACGTTCCGCCAGGTGGTGCCCGGCACCTTCGATTTCGCATGGCCGTTCCAGGACGGCGTGGCCGAGGTCTGCAATGGTTGCCGTCGTGGTACGCCGGATGCCGATGGCCACACGCCGATGGAAGGCGGAGAGTGGTTCCGCATCGACCGTTCGGGTCGTCGGGTGAAGTAGGGTTTTCGGCAGGGCTGCGCCCTGCACCTGCAGACGCCAAAGCAAGATCAAAAGCGGCTCTGGTTTTCTGTGAGTTGGGTGGGGCGGTGTGGGTGGGCAGGACACGCCGTAAACCCATCCCTGGGGGCTCGATGGCGCCATCCATGGCGCCAACGGTCCTGCCCACCCACACCGCCCCACCCCCGACAGTTTTCCGGTGACGGTTGGACCATCCACGCTTTGCGTGGATCGTATCTGTCAGATATCGAATTGAATCCGGGGTCAGATCCGTTTTCCGCAGGAAAACGGATCTGACCCCATGAGCAACCCGACAGTTCGAAGGAAACTGTCGAAGGCGGGGTGGGTCCGGTTGCGGGAGTGTCCGCGGCATGGATGCCGCGGCCAAGCCCCCAGGGACGGGTTTACGGCGTCTCCCGCAACCGGACCCACCCCGCCAACCTTCAGGAAACCAGCTTCTGCCGTTGCTGTTGCTGTTGCTCTGGCTCGTAGCGGGTGCAGGGCGCAGCCCTGCCAAGTAAACCCCACCCTATACTTGCCACCGTGACTGCCTTCCCTGCCCTCGTTCCGCTGGATGCGCCGCTGCTGGTGGGCTACAGCGGTGGCGTCGACTCCACCGTGCTGCTGCACTGGCTGTGGCGCTGCGCGCAGACCTCCGGCAGCGCCCTGCGCGCGGTGCACGTGCATCACGGCCTGCAACCCGATGCGGATGACTGGGTGCTGCACTGCCGGCAGCAATGCGACGCCTGGGGCATTGAGCTGGCCGTGCACCGCGTGCAGGTCGAGAACGGCACAGGCCTGGGCACCGAAGGTGCCGCGCGACAGGCACGACGTGCCGCGTTCGCGGCTGAGCTGCGCGAAGGCGAAACGCTGGCACTGGCGCAGCACCAGGACGACCAGGCCGAGACCTTCCTGTTGCGCGCCCTGCGCGCTTCTGGCGTCGATGGCCTGGCGGCGATGTCCACGCACAGCCGCCTTGGCGAACATCCCTTGTGGCGCCCGCTGCTGGCGGTACCACGCAGTGCACTGCTCGACTACGCGCGCCAGCACGCGCTGCGCTGGATCGAAGACCCCAGCAACGCGGAAGACCACGCCGATCGCAACTTCCTGCGCCTGCAGGTGTTGCCGTTGCTGCGCCAGCGCTGGCCGCATGCGGCTGCAGCATTGGCGGGCAGCGCGACGCATTGCCGGCAGACCCGCGAACTGCTGGACGAGGAAGATGCCGAGCTGATCGCGCATCTGGAAGTGGCACCGCGCGTGCTGTCACTGGAACTGCTGCGCCAGATGTCGCCGCGCCGCGCGGCACGCGTGCTGCGCGCGTGGGTGCTGGGCCATGATGCGGCACCGTTGCCGGCCTCGGTGTTGCAGCAGGCGCTGGAGGAGCTGTTGCCAGCCGACACCGACCGCCAGGCGCGTGTGCGCTGGCAGCAGCACGTGATCCAGCAATGGCGCGACCACGCCTATCTGCTGCCGGCCCGGCTGCCCTCGCTGCCCCTCGACTGGCAGGCCGTGTGGGACGGCCGTGCACCGCTGCCATTGCCCGACGGCGGCCAGCTGAGCCTGCTGGGCGCCGGCGCTTTCGAACAGCCACTGCAGGTCCGTGCACGCGTGGGCGGCGAGCGCATCCTGCTGCCGGGTCGCCAGCATTCGCACGCGCTGAAGGACTGCCTGCAACGCGAGCACCTCGCCCCCTGGCGACGCGCGCAGCTGCCGCTGATCTTTGATGGCCCGCAGTTGCTGGCCGCCGCCGACCTGGTCATCGCCGCACCGCTGCAGGCCTGGTTGCAGGCGCATGACGCGCAGTTGCAGTGGCGCCCGGGCGGCTGGTGAATTGACCCCCGCGCGCGGCCCGTCCACACTTGCCGCATGGCCAAGAAGTCCCCCGAAAACGCCTCCCCCGTCGCCCAGTTCGAGCAATCGCTCGAATCGCTGGAGCAGCTGGTGGAGCAGATGGAAACCGGCGAGCTGAGCCTGGAAGCTTCGCTCAGTGCTTACGAGCGTGGTGTCGGCCTGTACCGCCAGTGCCAGCAGGCGCTGGAGCAGGCCGAACTGCGCGTGCGCCTGCTCAGTGATCCGGCGCAGCCGGAAGCCTCCGAGCCCTTCGACCCGCCCAGCCATGACGGCTGAGGTTCTGTTCGCGCGCTGGCGCGACCGTATCGAAAGCCAGCTCGATGCCGCCCTGCCCTCGCCTGCCGAGGCACCGCAGCGCCTGCATCAGGCCATGCGCTATTCGGTGCTTGGTGGCGGCAAGCGCATGCGGCCCCTGCTGGTCTACGCCAGTGGTCACCTGTTCGGTGCGCAGCCGGAAAGCCTGGATGCGGCGGCCATGTCCGTCGAGCTGATCCATGCCTATTCGCTGGTGCATGACGACCTTCCGGCGATGGATGACGACGCCCTGCGTCGCGGCAAGCCCACCACCCACGTCGCCTTCGACGAAGCCACCGCGATCCTTGCTGGCGACGCCCTGCAGACCCGCGCCTTCGGCCTGCTGGCCGATGCGCCGCTGCCGGCTACCCTGCGCGTCGCCTGTCTGCAGACCCTGGCCCACGCCTCCGGCGCGTCCGGCATGTGTGGCGGCCAGGCGCTGGACATCGATGCCACCGGCCAGCAGCAGACGCTGGCGGCGCTGACCCGCATGCACGCGCTGAAGACCGGCGCGCTGATCCGCGCGGCAGTGCGCATGGGCGCGCTGTGCGGCCAGGCCCACGAACCGCAGCTGGCCCAGCTCGACAGTTTCGCCGATGCACTCGGCCTGGCCTTCCAGGTCCGCGATGACATCCTCGATGTCGAAGCCAGTTCCGAACAGCTGGGCAAGACTGCCGGCAAGGACCAGGCGCAGGACAAGAGCACCTTCCCCGCCCTGCTTGGCATGGACGGCGCAAAGGCCCAGCTGCACGAGCTCGCAGCCCGCATGCAGTCGATCCTGGCCGGGTATGGCGAGGAAGCCGACGCGCTGCGCGCGCTGGCGACGCTGGCGGTGGAACGCGATCACTGATCGCTGCACGCGGCCCGGCATTCCCCGCACACGAAAACGCCCGGCAGTGCCGGGCGTTTTCAGTTCCGCGTGCGGACGATCTTACTTGATCAGGCGCAGCGCGAACGGGTAGCGGTAGGCTTCGCCGTTGTTGGCCTTGACCGCAGCGATGATGCTGAACACCAGGCTGATGATGCCGACGATCGGGGCCAGGAACACGCCGATGATCACGATGGTGAGGATCATGCTGATGACCATGGCGATGGTCACGGTGATCTGGAAGTTCAGGGCTTCCTTGGCCTGGTCGGTCACGAAGGCCTTGCCAGCATCGTCCTTGTTGATCAGCCAGATGATCAGCGCGCCGATGAAGCCGGTGAAGATGCCCAGCAGGTGCGCGGCCAGGGCCATGGTGCGCTGGTCGGCCGGAACGTCGGCGGTGGCCGGTGGCGGCGGCGGGACGTTATCGAATTCACTCACGACAAAACTCCTTTTCATTGGGTGGTCTTGACCAACCAGCACCCAGCTGATTGCGTCAGGCGGGCATAGCTTACGCCATCGACGGCATCAATCATTACCTGCGATGGTCATCCGCCCCAACAGGATCGAACCGGTCCGGATGTGCGAACGGGGATCGACGTCGCTGCCGACCGCCTCGATGCTGCTGAACATCTCGCGCAGGTTGCCGGCGATGGTGATGCCGTCCACCGGGTACTGGATCTCGCCGTTCTCGACCCGGAAGCCACCCGCGCCACGCGAATAGTCGCCGGTCACGCCGTTCACGCCCTGCCCCATCAGCTCGGTCACCAGCAGGCCATCGCCCATCTGCCGGGCGATGGCGTGCAGCGGGCCTGCATTGGCGGCCAACTGCAGGTTGTGCACGCCACCGGCATTGGCAGTGGTCTGCAGGCCCAGCTTGCGTGCCGAGTAGCTGCCCAGCACATAGCGCTGCAGCACGCCGTCCCGGACCAGAGCCGAGGCGCGCGTGGCCACGCCGTCGCCATCGAAGGCGGCCGAGCGCAGGCCACGACTCAGGTGCGGCAGCTCCTCGATCTGCATCCATTCCGGGAACAGGCGCTGGCCAACGCTGTCCAGCAGGAAGCTGGCCTGGCGATACAGAGCACCGCCGGACACCGCCGACAGCAGGTGCCCGACCAGGCTGCGCGCCACTTCCGGGGCGAACAGCACCGGCATGCTGCCGGTGGCCAGCGATCGTGGCTGCAGGCGGGCGACAGTACGCTCGGCGGCACGACGTCCGACCAGGTCGACGTCCTCCAGGTCCTCGCGAGCCAGCGCACTGGTGTACCAGCCGTCACGCTGCATGCCATCGCCCTGCCCGGCGATCAGCGCACAACCGACCGAATGGTGGGTGCCGCGCTCACGGCCGATGAAACCATGCGAATTGGCATAGACCGACAGGCTCTGCATGCTCGACACCGAGGCGCCGTCGGAATTGCGGATCTGCGCATCGGCCTCACGGCCTGCGGCTTCGCAAGCCAAGGCCAGGTCCACCGCCTCGTCGGCCTGCAGCGCCCACGGGTGCCAGCCGTCCAGGTCCGGGAAGTGGGTGGCCATCAGGGCCGCCTCGGCCAGGCCGGCGGCCGCGTCATCTTCGGTATGCCGGGCGATGGCGCAGGCCTGCTCGACCGTGGCCGCCAGGCTGGCCTCGTTCAGGTCGCCGGTGCTTGCGCTGCCCTTGCGTTGGCCGAAATACACAGTGACGGCGATGCCGCGGTCGCGGGTGGACTGCACGGTTTCGACCTCGCCGAGGCGGACATTCACCTCCAGCCCGCGGTCTTCGCTGCAGCTGACTTCGGCCTGGCTGGCGCCCAGCGCGCGGGCACGGTCGAGCAGCTGCTGGGAGAGGTCGGCCAGCCGTTCCAGCCGGGCCGGGCTGTCGTCGCCGACGGCGGCTTCAGGGGCGATCACGTTCAATGCTTTATCCTGTACGGGTTGGGCCCGGCATCACGCCGGGCGACTTTTTTTGAAATCAGGTATGGACGATGCGCGGACGCGACGAAGAAACCGGTGAATTCCACGACAAGAGCCGCAGCCAGAACCGGCGCGACGCGCTCGACGTCCTGGCCCTGGGCGAAAAACTGGTGTCGCTGACACCGGCCCAGCTGGCGCGCCTGCCGATCCCGGAAGACCTGCTGCCGCACATCGCCGAGTGCAAGCGCATCACCGCGCACATCGCCCACAAGCGCCAGCTGGCGTTCCTGGCCAAGCACATGCGCCGCGAAGAAGAAGCCACGCTGGATGCGATCCGCGATGCGCTGGATGCCAACAGCGAAACCGGCCGCCGCGAAGTGGCGATGATGCACCGCGTGGAAGACTGGCGCGAGCGCCTGCTGGCCGAAGGTGACAAGGCGCTGGCCGCCCTGCTGGACGATTACCCGCAGGCCGACCGCCAGCAGCTGCGCACGCTGGTGCGCAATGCGCAGGCCGAGAAGGCGAAGAACAAGCCGCCGCGTGCCTATCGCGAGATCTACCAGGTGCTGCGCGCACTGATGCTGCCGGCGGCGCTCGGCCTGAAGGCCAGCGCCGAAGACGCTGGCCACGTCGAAGCCGACGAGGCCGACGAGGACTGAGTCCGCGCCGGAGCGGGCGGTGGCGCTGGCCATCGCCCGGCTCAGGCTTGGGTACCGCCGACGGTGATGCCCTCGAGCAACAGCGACGGCTGGCCGACACCCACCGGCACGCTCTGCCCGTCCTTGCCACAGATGCCGACGCCCTCGTCCAGGGCCAGGTCGTTGCCGACCATGCGCACCTTCTGCATGGTTTCCGGACCGTTGCCGATCAGGGTCGCTCCCTTCACCGGCGCGGTGATACGGCCATCCTCGATCAGGTAGGCCTCGGTGGCCGAGAACACGTACTTGCCGCTGGTGATGTCGACCTGGCCGCCGCCGAAGTTCACTGCATACAGGCCCTTCTTCACCGAGCGGATCATTTCCTGCGGGTCGTGCTGGCCGGCGCGCATGTAGGTATTGGTCATGCGCGGCATGGTCAGGTGCGCGAACGATTCGCGACGCCCGTTGCCGGTCGGTGCCATGCCCATCAGGCGTGCGTTGAGGCTGTCCTGCATGTAGCCGACCAGGATGCCGTCCTCGATCAGCGTGGTGCACTGGCTCGGGTGGCCTTCGTCGTCGATGTTGAGCGAACCGCGACGCCCGTCCAGGGTTCCATCGTCGACGATGGTCACGCCCGGTGCCGCCACGCGTTCGCCGATGCGGCCGGCGTACACGCTGGTGCCTTTGCGGTTGAAGTCGCCTTCCAGGCCGTGGCCGACCGCTTCATGCAGCAGCACGCCGGGCCAGCCAGGTCCCAGTACCACCGGCATCACGCCGGCCGGCGCCGGCACGGCGTCCAGGTTCACCAGCGCCTGGCGCAGGGCCTCGCGCGCAAATGCTTCCGGGCGGCCATCAGCAAACAGTTCCCCGTAGCCATAGCGGCCACCGCCACCGGCATAGCCGGACTCGCGGCGGCCGTTGTGTTCGACGATCACCTGCACGTTCAGGCGCACCAGCGGGCGCACGTCAGCGCCCAGCACGCCGTCGCTGCGCGCGATGAGCACCGTGTCCACGCCGCCGGACAGGCTCACCATCACCTGCTTCACGCGCGGGTCGGCGGCACGCAGGTAGCCGTCCAGGCGCTTCAGCACCTCGACCTTTGCCTCGTTGCCGACGCCATCGATGGGATCCAGCGCCGGATACAGCGCGCGTGAATTGCCGCGCAGCAGCGAGCGCCCGGACTGCGCGCCACCCTCGCGCGAAATCGCACGCGCCGACTGCGCCGCGGCCAGCAGCGCGTCGGCATGGATGTCGTCGGAGTAGGCGAATCCGGTCTTCTCGCCGGACATCGCCCGTACGCCCACGCCTTGCTCGATGGAATGGGCACCGTCCTTGACGATGCCGTCTTCCACGCTCCAGCTCTCGCGGCGGGCGTGCTGGAAATAGAGGTCGCCGAAGTCCACACCGGGGCCGAGCAGCTGGCCGAAGGTGCGCTCTAGGCCATCGGTATCCAGCCCGCCGGGGCGCAGCAGGCGATCTTGGGCAAGCGTCAGGGCGATATCAGTCATGGTTCTCGATCTGGGGGTGCTGGGGCGCTCAGGCAAGCCCCGTGAACAGGAGGTCCACGCTCAGCGTGAGCGTGGCAGGTCGGTAACGGGCGGCGGAACGGCCGGGGCCGGGCGCGGCGCGGGCGCTGGCGGGGTCTTGTCGCGGCTGCGTTCGATCACTTCCACCTTCGGCTCCTTCCATGGACCGGTCACCTTGTAGGTGCGGGCGCCGATCTCGCCGAGCGGTTTGGACAGTACCGCATTGGTGGCCGCGCCGAGCGCCGCGCCCACCGGGCCACCGGCCACCGCGCCGACCACCGTCAGCAGGTTGCCGGCGCGCGGGTTGACATCGATGGTCTGGTCGAACCGCTGGTTGCGCAGGTCGGCCTGGCCGCGGATGGTGATGTTCGCCGCCGGGCCCTCGATCAGTACCTTGTCGGTGCGGGCCATGCCCTGCCCGAACTGCACGCTGCCGTCGACCTGGTTGAACGCGAAGCCCTTGGAGAAGAAGTCGCGGAAGTCGAACATCAGGCGCCGCGGCAGCTGGGTCACGCTGAGCAGGCCCAGCACACGGCCAGCGCCCGGCTCCAGCTCCAGCAGCTGGCCATTACGCGCGTGCAGATCAAGGCTGCCCTGCAGATTGGCCAGCTGGAAGTCCGACGGCCCCCCGCTCCAGGAGGCCTGCAGCTGCGCCTGGCCAGAGCCGCCACGCAGCTGGCCGCCGTAGTCGAGGTTCTGCATCAGGCCGCCCAGGTCCTCGCTGCGCACCTGCGCGGTCAGCTCGGTGCGGGCACCACCGGTGCGACCCAGCCAGCGACCGCTGATGTCGATTTCCTGGTCGGGCGCGCGGAAGCGCAGCTCGTCCACGTTCAGGCCATTGGCCAGCGGCCGCGTACGCAGCACCGCCTGGCCCAGCACCACCTTGCCGAACTTCAGGTCGGCGATGTCCAGCGCGAACGGCGGCAGCTTGGCCGGGTCCATGTCGTTGGCGCCGGCCTGCACCCGGGCTGGCGCGGCCGCGCCCGGCGCCGGCGGCAGCGACTGCCAGTGCACACGGTCGAGTCGGCCACTGATGGTGCCTCCTTCGGCGTTGGGTACGGTCAGGCGACCGGCCAGCGAAGGTCCATCCAGGCGCACGTCCAGCGCCTGCGGTCCCGGCTGCAGCTGCAACCGGGTCTGCTCGAAGACGCCGCCGATCAGCATCAGCTTGCCGACCTGCACGTCCACTGCACGCAGCGGCATGCCGTCATCGTCGTTGCCACCACGGGCCAGACTGATCCACTCCAGCGCATCCAGAGTCGGGCTGCGGCCATTGACGGACAGTCCGCTGGGCGGCGGCTCGCGATCGGCATGGTCGCTGCCCAGGGTGACCTGCACACCGGTGCGGTTGTTGTGGCTGCGCGCGGCCAGGGCCAGACGCTGGCCAAAGGCCACATCGATGCGACCAGCGCCCATCGGCAGCTGCGCGGCCACCGTGGTCGCCAGCGGCTCGGTGGCCGGCTTGTCCAGCGGTGCCGGCAAGTCCAGGCGGGTTCCCACCAGATCCGAACTCAGGCGCAGTTCGCTGGGCGGTGCGGGCGCTCCCGGTGCGACTTTGGGCAGGTTGACCGCGATGGTCCAGGGAGAGTTACCCGCGATATAGGGCTTGAGCCACGCCATTTCCGGGGCGCGGTCAATCAGCACACCGGCGTCGAGGTTGGCCGTCAGCTGCGACTCGAACGCCAGCCTGCTGTCGTGCACGTAGCCGCCGGCACGCAGGCTCAGGCGGCCGTCCTGGCCGAGGTGGCGCACCGCCAGTTCCTCGGCACCGAAGCCACCATTGCTGTAGCGCGCCTGCCCATGCATGTTGTCGAAGGCCAGCTGGAAGCGCTTGTCCACCAGTTTCACACCATTGAGGTCGACCGTGCCCTGCAGGTGACCGCCGCCTTCATCGTGGTGCAGCGGCTGCAGCAGGTCGAAGGTCACATGCGCCGGGCCCGCAGCCGTGAGGTTGTCCAGGGTGTCGCCATAGTCCTTGTGCAATGGGCTCTGCCGCAGCATTGCCAGCAGTCTGCCGGCCTCGCTCTGCGCATCGGCACGCACGTACAGCGGCTGCTGCCCGAAGTCCTGGATGCCCGCCTCGAACTTCTGCACCGCTACACCGGCCAGGTCCCCGCGCCCATGCATGTCGAAGCCGGGGCCGATGAAGGCGATATCGGCGTCGACCTGGCGCATCAGCGGCCAGTCGTGCTGGAAGCGGATGTCGCCGTTGGTGATATGGCCGGTGGCCTCGAAACGGCCATCGTTGTTGTCGAACGGCCAATCGTCCAGGTCACCGCTGACCAGGCCGATGCCATTGCGCACCTGGCCGCCGGCCAGCGCCATGTCCAGCCAGTCGGTGGCGCCCTTGCTCATCTTGGAGTGGATCCAGAAGCGCTTGGCCGCCGTCATCGGCACATCGTCCAGCTTGGCCGCCAACTGCAGCCAGGGCCGCGTGCCGTCGCCCTGGAACCAGACACCACCGCGCACATCGGCCGCGTAGTCGGTGCCTTCCACGCGCATCGCCGCAGTGCCGATACGCCAGCCACCGCCCTCGTCACGCCAGCCCACGATCTGTCCAGCCAGGTGCAGGTCGTGCCGCACGCCGAAGCCGGTGGGCCAATCGAACTGCAGCTGCCGTTGCGGTTGCAGCTGCAGGCTGAAGCCATCGGCGTCGCCCTCGAAATGTCCCCCCAGGCCGCGCAGACCCGGAGAATTGCCAACGCTGGCAAAGCCCAGCGACTGCAGCTCGCCCTGTGCCCGCAACGGGCCATCACGTTCGCCGGCCAGTTGCAGCTCTCGCACATCCAGCTGCGGTTTGGACAGGAACAACCAATGGCGCAGGCCTGGCTCGAGGCGATCACTCAGCGCCAGCGCACGCAGCGCCGTACCGGCCTGTACTTCGCCGGAACTCACCCGCAGCTGCCTGCCAACCTGCAACTGCAGGCCATCGAGCTGTTGTTCGCCGTCTTCGGTCTTCAAACGAAGGCGCGGTACCTGCAGCGCCCAACCATCGGCCTGGCGCTGCCAGCGCAGGCGCGCCTGCAAGCGCTGCAGCTGCAACCGCGGCGTTGCCACGTCGGGCATCGGTGCACCGTCGACGCGCACGTCACGCAGGTCCGAATCGGTGGTCAGCGCCACCGGCGCGAAGTCGCGCAGGGTCAGCCACAGGTTCAGCTCACCCTTGCCTTCGCGCAGGCGCACGCCACCAGCTGCCAGCAACGGCGACCAGGCATGGAAATCAACAGGATCGGCACCCAGCCAGGCCTGCCCGTTGCCGCGCGCGCGGTCCACGTCCAGCACTGCGGTCAGCGGCAGGGCATCGGTCTGCGCCCAGGCACGCACGCCCACACGCAGGCGGTCGCCATTGACGCGCAGGCGCAGATCGATACGCGGCAGGGTGGTATCGATACCCAGTCCCGGTGCATGCACACCCAAGCGGCCATCGATCACCTGCAGCTCGCCCAGCCGGCGCAGCGCGTCCAGCGGGTCACCGCCCGTGTCTGACTTCGGCAGGCCACGCACCGACCAGCGGCCGTCCTTGCCCTGCTGCAGGTCCAGTGCCAGGCCACGCAGGCGCAGCTCGGTCAGCGAGCGACCAGGCAGCATCCCGCTGTACATCGACACCAGCACTTCGGCCTCGCCGATGGCCAGGCCCTGACCGGCGCCGATGCGCAGGCCCTTCAGCTGCAGCAGCGGACCACGCCGGGTCCAGGCCGTCTGCAGCTGGTCGAAATGCACCGGCTGGCCGGCACGCTCACTCAGCCAGGCGGCAATCCTGTCGGGGTGACGCTCGGCCAGCGGCAGCAGCTGGCTGAGGGTACCCACCAGCAGTGCCAGCCCGACCAGGCCTACCGCGCAGGCGGCAATGAAATGACGGCGGATCCTTCGCAGTCGCAGGCGCGGCGGCGCGCTCATCGGCCACCGCCGGCCTGCGGCCGGCGAGGATCACAGCAGAACGACATCGAATTGCTCCTGCAGGTACTGCTCGTCCGCCTGGAAGCGGATGCTCTTGCCGAGGAATTCCTCCAGCTCGGCCACCGCCGAGGATTCCTCGTCGGTGATGCGCGCGACCACCTTGGTCGAGGCGATCACCAGCAGGCGTGCGGCATCGAACTGGCGCACGGCACGGGTGATCTCGCGGAAGATCTCGTAGGTCACCGTTTCGGTGGTCTTGATGCTGCCACGGCCACTGCACTGCGGGCACGTTTCCGACAGCTGGCGTTCCAGGCTTTCCACCGTGCGCTTGCGCGTCATCTCCACCAGCCCCAGCGGCGAGAAGTCGTACACCGTGGTCTTGGCATGGTCGCGGGCCAGCGCCTTTTCCAGGGTGCGCAGCACCTGGCGGCGATGCTCGGCATCGTCCATGTCGATGAAGTCGATGATGATGATGCCGCCCAGGTTGCGCAGGCGCAGCTGGCGGGCCACCGCCTGTGCCGCTTCCAGGTTGGTGCGGAACACCGTCTCTTCCAGGTTGCGCTGGCCGAGGAACGAACCGGTATTGACGTCGATGGTGGTCATCGCCTCGGTCTGGTCGATCACCAGGTAACCACCGGATTTCAGCGGCACCTGCTTGTCCAGCGCACGGCCGATCTCGTCCTCCACCCCGAACATGTCGAAGATCGGGCGATCGCCTGAATACAGTTCCAGCTTCTCGGCCAGCACCGGCATGTACTTGGCGACGAACGCCTGCAGCTGCGCGAAGGTTTCCTTCGAGTCCACCTTCACCTTGTCCACGTCCTTGCGGATCAGGTCGCGCACCGAACGCAGCGGCAGGCTCAGGTCTTCATAGATGTTGCTGCACGAGGCCGCTTCGCGGCCGCGGCGCTCGACCACGTTCCAGACCCGCGACAGGTAAGCGATGTCCTCGGCGATGGCCTCGGCCGGCTGGCCCTCGGCATTGGTACGCACGATGTAGCCGTAGCCGCCATGCTGCGCAGACAGCTCGGTCACCAGGGCCTTCAGGCGGGCGCGCTCGGCTTCATCCTCGATGCGCGCGGACACCCCCACCACCTTGGATTGCGGCAGCAGCACCATGTAGCGCGACGGAATGCTGATCTGGGTGGTCAGGCGTGCGCCCTTGGTGCCGATCGGGTCCTTCACCACCTGCACCACGATGTCCTGGCCGTCACGCAGCAGCTCGACGATGGGCACGCTGGCCGGCGGCGGCAGGGTCGTGTTCTCGGTGTCTGCACTGGCCACCGGGGCCGGGCGCACCACGTCGTTGGCGTGCAGGAACGCGGCGCGCTCCAGGCCTACCTCGACGAACGCGGCCTGCATGCCGGGCATGACCCGCTGCACCTTGCCCTTGTAGATGTTGCCGACCACACCCCGGCGCCAACCGCGCTCGATGTGCAGTTCCTGCAGCATGCCGTTCTCGATCACCGCGACCCGGGTCTCGCGCGGGGTCACATTGACCAGGATTTCCTCAGACATCGGCAGCCTCCCTGGCGGCATCGGCAGTGGGGGCCGGCACGCCACAGCGCGCCAGCAGACGATCGGTATGCAGCAATGGCAGCCCCATGACGCCGGAGTAGCTGCCGGAAAGATGTTCGATCCAGCGCTCGGCCCCGCCCTGGATGGCGTAGGCCCCGGCCTTGTCCAACGGCTCGCCGGTGGCGACATAGGCGGCGATGTCGGCGGCGGCGATCGGGGCGAAGGTCACTTCGGAAATGACCAGTTCGCTGTCCAGCCCGTCGGCGCCGACCACCACCACCGCAGTCATCACCTGGTGGGTGCGCCCGGCCAGGCGCGCCAGCATCGCGCGGGCGCCGGCGGCGTCGGCCGGCTTGCCGAACACTTCACCGTCCAGCACCACCTCGGTGTCCGAGCCGAGCACCCGCGCCTGCGGATCATCGGCCAGCACCCGGGCCAGGCCGGCGCGCGCCTTGTCGGCGGCGACCCGGCACACATACTGTTCGGCGCTTTCAGCGGGCGCGCGCTGCTCGACGACCTCCAGGTCCAGGGCCTGGAAGGGGCGTCCGAGTCGGGCCAGCAACTGGTTGCGTCGGGGGGAGCGGGAAGCAAGATAGAGCATCGGCACAGCATAACCTGAGGCCGCCACCTGAATCGTCGGCAACCCGTCCCGGAACGCGTTGAACCCCGAACGGGCTCACAGCGCGTTCATCGCTACGACACCACCCTCAACGGCACAACAAGGAGTTCTCCATGCGCCTGACCGCCACCCCGCTGCTGCTTGCCCTGTCCCTCGCCCTTGGAACCTCGATGACTGCCCATGCCGCCCCGTCGTCGCCGTCGATCGCCGCCGCGGCCGAAGGCACGCTGCTGAACATCTCGGCCAATGCCGAAGCCACCCGCGTACCGGACGTGGCCACCCTGTCGGCCGGTGTGGTCACCCAGGCCGCCGATGGCAACAGCGCCATGCGCCAGAACGCCCAGCAGATGGACAAGGTACTGGCCGCGATCAAGGCCGCCGGCATCGCCGAGCGCGACGTGCAGACCAGCGGCGTCAGCCTCAATCCGCAGTACCGCTATGCCGACAACGAAGCGCCGAAGATCACCGGCTACCAGGCCAGCAACACGGTCAGCCTGAAGGTCCGTGACATCGCCAAGCTCGGCAAGGTGCTGGACGCGCTGGCCGCTCAGGGCGCCAACCAGATCAACGGCCCCAGCTTCGAGATCGACCAGCCGGAACCGGTCTATGACGAAGCGCGCCTGGCCGCGCTGAAGAAGGCCCAGGCCCGCGCCCAGACCTATGCCAAGTCGCTCGGCCTTCAGGTGCGCCGCATCGTCAGCATCTCCGAGAATGCCGGCGGTGGTTACCGCCCGATGCCGATGATGCGGACCATGGCCGCCGGCGCGGCGATGGACAAGGCCACGCCGGTCGCCCCGGGCGAATCCACTGTGTCGGTCAATCTGGACGTGGTGTTCGAGCTGGGTCGCTGATCCCATCCGTTCCGGTAGACAGAGGCGGGTCCCGCAGGGGCCCGCCTTTTTCATGGACCGGGGCGGCTGGCTGAAGGCCAGCCCAACGATCCTGCCCCTGCCTCTAGGCAGTGGCCGGGGCCTGGCGTTAATGATTGGCTGCCAGCCGCGTGCGGCAACCCCGCCACGGGCCCTGGTGCGTTGAGGACTTCGTCACTGGCATGGAGGTGGACCATGGTTCGTACGTATCCCGTTGCATCCCCGCACTTCGACCCCGCCCGCGTTGCCGCCTGGAGCGCGGCCATCGCCCTGCACCTGCTCGCGTTCCTGCTGCTCCTGATCCCGGCGACCTACCAGGCCGTGCAGGTCCCGCGTGACAAGACCACGGTCAGGCTGATCGAGAAGATCCCGCCAACGCCGCCCCCACCGGTGCTGCAGGAACCGAAGGAAGTCGCCCGGGTCGTGCCGAAACCGCAGGCACAGCCGGCGACACCGCCACTGCCGGCCCCAACCGCGACCGTGGAGGAAACGCAGGGCATCATGCTGCCGGCCGCCGAACCGGCCCCGCCGCAACTCGCGTCGAGCATCGACACCCATGCACCGCTGGCCGGCGCCCAGCTGCAATACCGCAGCGCCCCGCCACCGGCCTATCCGGTCGCCGCACTGCGCAACCATGAGCAGGGCACGGTGCTGCTGCGGGTGGAGGTCGACAGCGGCGGCCAGCCGGTCGCGGTCAGCATCGAGCGCAGCAGTGGCTCCCGCCACCTGGACCAGGCTGCACGCCAACAGGTGCTCAAGCGCTGGCGCTTTGAACCGGCCCAGCGTGATGGTGTAGCGGTACCGGCCATCGGTTTGGTGCCGGTGCAGTTCTCGTTGCCGGACTGACGACCCGGGCCGGTCCGACCGCCTGTCGGACCGGCCTTCGGGACCGAACTGCCAAACTCGGCAAAGTTCCAGTTCAAACGTTACGGATTAAGCAAAATTTCACGACTTCGTCACCCGTCGGAAACCTAGATTGGCCCGTCCCGGACACTCCGGAGACAGCCCTCAACGCTACGGTTTTCCAGTTAGGAGAGAAGCTGTGAAACACCTGATCCAACGGCCCGCCAGCCGCCGCCGCTGCACCCTGGCATCGTCCATCACCCACATCCTTACCGGCGGCACATTGCTGCTGGTTGGCGCCGTGGCTTCCACCTCCGCCTTCGCGCAGGAGAAGGCCACCAACCTGGACCGCATCACGGTTACCGGTTCGAACATTCCGCGCACCAACACCGAAACACCGTCCCCGGTGCAGGTGGTGACCCGCCAGGAAATCGACCGCACCGGCAAGACCACGGTCGCCGAATACCTGCAGACCATCACCGCCAACGGCGCCGGCTCGATTCCCAAATCATTCGGCAACGGCTTCGCCGGCGGTGGCGCCGGCATCTCCCTGCGCGGCCTGGGCGCGGGCTCGACCCTGGTCCTGTTGAACGGCCGCCGCATGGCGACCTATGGCCTGGCCGATGATGGACAGAAGGTCTTCACCGACCTGAGCACCATCCCCCTCGACGCCGTTGAACGCGTGGAAGTGCTGAAGGACGGCGCCTCGGCGATCTATGGCTCCGATGCCATCGCCGGCGTGGTCAACATCATCCTGCGCAGTGATTTCCAGGGCGCCATCCTGCGTGGCTCCTATGGCGTCTCCGGCGACGGCGACGGCGATACCCGCAAGGCGACCCTGACCGCCGGTACCGGCGACATGGCCACCGACGGCTGGAACGCCTTCTTCAGCCTGGACGTCGGCAAGAGCGACGCGATCAAGATCAGCGACCGCAAGAACCGCAAGTGGATCGGCACCGGCGACACCCGCCAGTGGGGCTACGGCAACAATGCACAGTTCCTGGGCGGCGCCTTCCTCAGCGGCAGGACCCGTGGCGGTGTCGGACCGAACGGTTCGGTGTATGACGACCGCAATGTCACCGAGACCAATCCGGCGACGCTGGTACCGCTGCCGGGCTGCCAGGGCCTGACCACCATTGGTGGCCAGACCGATGCTTCGGTGGCCGCGCAGGGCTGCCTGTGGGATCCGGCGCAGCTGTACCGCGACATTTCGCCGGAAGAGAAGTACGTCAACGTGTTCGGACGTGCCAGCTTCGCCTTCGGCGAGGGCGGCGAGATCTACACCGAGATCGGCTACTCGAAGAAGGAAACCACCTTCAGCAACACGCCGTCCGGTGTTTCCGGCGGCTGGGGCTACCCGGGTGGCCCGGTCAACGCCAACAGCGGCGACGGTGCCGTGGTGCTCGGCCCGAATCATCCTGACCGGCCTGCCGGCCTGGGCAACGGCCCGTTGCGCCTGCGCTACAGCGCCTGGGATGTCGGCCCGCGCGTGACCGACAACACCAACGAGTTCAACCGCTTCCTGGTCGGCGTCAAGGGCAACTGGGGCGACTGGAGTTATGACACCGCCTACCTGCATTCGGGCACCGACCTGGTCAACGAGCGCACCGGCTTCCTGCGCTACAGCGCCGTGAAGTGCGCGCTGGGCGACGCGAACTGTGCCGGTGGCGTGTGGCGCATCGGTGACAATGCCAACCTGAACTCCAAGGCACTGTACGACTACATCTCGCCGAAGATCAGCGCACGCGCCAAGTCCAGCCTGGACATGTTCGACTTCACCGTGTCGCGCAGCCTGATGGATCTGAAGGGGGGGCCGCTGGGCCTGGCGATCGGTACCGAATGGCGCAAGACCAGCAACAGCCTGACCCCGCAGACCTACACCGACACGGGTGACATCATCGGCCTGGGCTACTCCGCCTATGACGGCACGCAGAACGTCTACGCCGGTTACGTCGAACTGTCGGCACCGGTGCTGGAGCAGTTGGAACTGTCCGCTGCACTGCGCTACGACAAGTATGAAAGCGGTGAAGGCAAGGCCACGCCGAAGCTGGGCGTGAAGTGGACGCCGGCCGACTGGATCGCCTTGCGCGCCAGCTACGCCGAAGGCTTCCGTGCACCGAACCCGGCCGAGAACGGAGACGGTGGCCTGGCCGCCTTCTCCACGGCCTCGGATCCGATCCGTTGCCCGGACGGTGAAAATCCGGCCCCGGGTGCTTCGCCGGACGACTGCGGCTCGCAGTCGGTTGCGATCATCACCCGTCCGAACAAGGACCTGAAGCCGGAAGAGTCTAAGAGCTACTCGGTGGGCATCGTATTGCAGCCCACCAGCTCCACCTCGCTGACCGTCGATGCCTGGGAAATCAAGCGCACCAACGAGATCGCCCAGGGCGATACCGATGACGCGATCCGTGCCGGCAATGTCCTGCGCGACAACAACCTGCTCAACGGCGTCGCAGGCACCGGCAGCATCCTGGCCGTCAATACCGCCTACATCAACGCCAGCTCCTCGCGCGTTCGCGGCATCGACACCGACATCCGCCAGACCTTCGACATCGGCCCGGGCCAGCTGGAGATGGATCTGCAGTGGAGCCACCTGCTGAAATTCGAGCGCACCAGCGGTGGCAGCACCGATGACTTCCTGGGCACGCACGGCAACTGCGACGTGACCAACTGCATCGGTACGCCGAAGGATCGCATCAACTTCGGTACCACTTGGAAACAGGGTCCTTGGAGCGTGAGCGGCGTTGCCAATTACATCTCCAGCATGGACAACACCGACAAGCGTGGCGGCAAGTACCAGTTCTTCTACTTCGACGGCACGCCGGTGAAGAAGATCTCCTCGTTCACCACCTTCGATCTGTCCGGCCGTTGGGCTGTTACCGACGAGTTCGAGCTGAGCGCTTCGGTCGAAAACGTGTTCGATCGCATCGCTCCGCTTGATCCGCTGACCTATGGCGGCGTGAACTACAACCCGATGCACTTCAGCGGCGCCATCGGTCGTTACTTCACTGTCGGCGCCAAGTACACCTTCAAGTAATACCGCTCAACGCACCACCGTCGAAGGCCCGGGCACCTGCCCGGGCCTTCGTCGTTGTGCGCCTTGCAGGCATGTTCACGGGCCCACCGCTACCGTGGGTCAGCGGCATCAGCGCCGCAGGGGACATCATGGCCGCGACATCACAACGCCTCGGGCTGCCCGCGTTGACCGCACTGGTGGTCGGCTCGATGGTCGGTGCCGGCATCTTTTCATTGCCGCAGAACGTAGCGCGCAGCGCCGGTCCGGCGGCGGCGCTGCTCGGCTGGGCGGTCAGCGGCGCCGGCATGCTGATGCTGGCCTTCGTGTTCCAGGCGCTGGCCAACCGCCGGCCGGATCTCGATACCGGCATCTACGCATACGCGCGCGAAGGCTTCGGCAACTACATCGGCTTCTCCGCCGCGTGGGGCTACTGGGTTGCCTCGGTGCTCGGCAACGCCAGCTTCTTCGTGCTGATCTTCAGTGGCCTCGGCCACTTCGTGCCGGTCTTCGGTGAAGGCAATACCCCGGCCGCCGTGGCCGCTTCGTCGCTACTTCTCTGGACCGTGCACCTGCTGGTGCTGCGCGGCCTGCGCACCGCCGCCATCGTCAACGGCCTGGTAACGGTGGCCAAGCTGCTGCCTATCACGTTGTTCCTGATCCTGGCCGCCGGTGCCTTCCGCATGGATGTGTTCCGCGCCGATTTCCTGGGCACGCCCGCACTCGGCGACCTCGGCCAGCAGCTGCGCGGCATGATGCTGGTGACCGTGTGGGTATTCATCGGCATCGAAGGCGCCAGCATCTACTCGCGGCGCGCGGCCCGTCGCGCCGATGTCGGCCGCGCCACGGTGATCGGCTTCCTCGGCGTCTGGCTGCTGCTGGTACTGGTCAGCCTGCTGTCGATGGGCGTGCTGTCGCAGGCCGAACTGGCGGGGTTGCCCAATCCGTCGATGGCTTACGTGCTGCGCGCCATCGTTGGCGAGTGGGGCGCGACGGTGATCATCGTCGGCTCGATCATTTCGGTACTCGGCGCGCTGCTGGCCTGGGTGCTGCTGTGTGCCGAAGTGCTGTACGCCGCTGCAGGCGACGGCACCATGCCGGCCTTCCTGGGACGCGAGAATGCGCGCGGCGTGCCCGCCAACGCGCTGTGGCTGAGCAATGGCTTGATCCAGCTGTTCCTGCTGCTGGTGCTGGTCAACTCCGGCAGCTACACGGGCCTGGTGCTGCTGGCGGCCTCGATGAGCCTGGTGCCCTACTTCCTGTCCACCGCGTTCGGCGTGCAGCTGGCGTGGCGCGGGGACGCCTATGCGGGTGAACCGGGCGTGCGCTGGCGTGATTTCGCGGTGGCGCTGCTGGCCAGTGCCTACGCGTTGTGGCTGGTGTATGCAGGAGGCCTCGACAACCTGCTGCTGTCGGTGCTGCTGTATGTGCCCGGCGTGGTGGTGTTCGCACTGACCCGGCTGCAACGCGGTGAGCAGGTATTCACGCGTTGGGAATGGGTGTTGTTCGGCGCCATTCTGGTGGTGGCCATCGCTACGCTGGTGGCGTTCTCCAGAGGTGAGCTGGCACTGTAGAGTCGAGCGAGGGCTCGGCTCTACAACAACGCAAAAAAAAGACCTGCATCTTGCGATGCAGGTCTCTTCAAGGTGGCGCCCGAAGTTGGACTCGAACCAACGACCCCCTGAGTAACAGTCAAGTGCTCTAACCGGCTGAGCTATTCGGGCGGGGAGGCGCATTGTACTGGGCGTTCAGAGGAAGATCAACACCTGATTTACCAGCAATCGGAAACCGTGCCGCTGGCCGTTTTGCGGTTGGCCTGGTCCACGCTCAGCGTCCCGCAGCTGTCCTTGGTCTGGTTGCCCTGGGGCGTCGCAGTCAGCGTGAACGAGGACGCCTTGCCATCGAACGTGATCGCGTACCGTGTGGTCCCGCCCTCGCGCGGCGACACCTTGCTGGGCAGCGCGAAGCCCGAGTAGGTGTTGTTCACCGAGTAGTAGCGCTCGGCACGCTGCGCGTATTCCACCAGGTCCGCCTTGGCCACGCCCCGGTGCGACTGGCGGATGTACTGCTGGTACGACGGAACGACAATCGCGGCCAGGATGCCGAGCACGATCACAACGATCATCAGTTCGATGAGGGAGAAACCGTGCTGCTTGCCGGGACGACGCAGGGTACGGGAAAGAGTGTTCAGGCTCATGGGCATGTCTTCGTTACTGGATCTGGCGCCAGGATTGGCGACCGCAGGGATAAGGCACGTACATCGTCGGAGCACCCGCCACGTTGACCGCCATCCAGCAGGCACGTCCGCCTCGATCGGCACCCTTTGCCAGGCGCGGCATCACCGAGACATTGACGTCCTTCACCGGTGCGGTGCCGCCGGTGTCGAGACTGACGCCAGCCGTGCCCGCTCCGTAGGGCGTACCGGTAATGGACCCGACCCGCGCCTGCTCCAGCGATGCAACGCCCGAGATCGGATTGAGGCCAAACAGCCAGTTGCTTCCCTCGGTCGAACAGCCACGGCCACCCGCGGTGGGCATGTAGGTAGGCATGAACACCGTTCCCGACGCCACGGCAGGATTACCAACAAAGCGCTCACCTGCGCCGGGCAGTGCAATGCTCCATCCGCGCGCCGCGCCGGAGAAGGGTGTGGCCGTGACCGTGCGCAACTTGTTGGTGGTGGTCACTGTATAGGCCACCAGATTGGCGGGCACGATCGTGGCCTCCGGCTGGTCCTTGCTGGTGTCGTTGACACCGTACAGCGACTGCGCGGTGAGATCCTGGGGGTCATTGTCGAAGGAGAAGCTGCCGGTACCCAGCACCAGCATCACGCCACCACCGGGTCCGGTCACGGCGGTCATGCCACCGGTAATCGGCTGGCGATACACCTGGTTGTTGTTGTTGGTCTGGCGCGCCGTGGTGAACACCGGCGTGGTGACCGAGGTCGCCGTGCTTTCCAGGTCGAACTTCCACAGCGCGCCGCGCTGGTCGGCCGCATAGATCGTGTCCGCCAGGCCGTCACGGCCACGTACACGCCCCGTCCCACCGGCGCTGTCTGCGCGCCAACGGTCGACAGCCACGATGTTGCCCAGGCCATTGTCACCGGCAGGTGCGGTTGCTGCGGCCTCGGTAGCAGTGATCATCCGCACCGCGCCCGATCCCAGGTCGACCACGAACAGCACGGCCTTGCGGCTGAGGCTGTTGTAACCGTTGCCGAAGATCGCTTTCCACGCCACCCCGGTCCCTTCCTTCACCGGCACGATCACCGGCTTGCCAAGGACATGGCCGATGTTCGCCTTTACGGTGCTATCGAGCCCCGGCGCCACGTCACTGATTTCCCACAGGCGATTGCCGGTACCGAAGCTGGACGGCGTGGTCACATCCAGCGCGAACACCGAGCGCCCACCGGCGCCCGCCGTACCGACCAGCGCCGTGGCCCAGTTGCCACCGATCTGTGCGTCCGCCACCGCGATCGGTCCATCCACGTAGTAGCGATGACGGAAGCGCTGGTCGGACTTGTTGGCCGCCACGTAGGGATACAGCAGGTTGGCCATGTGGCCCAGCGCGGTTCCAGGGATGTAGGCGAAGGTCTCGCTGCCACCGGCACCGTCACTTACGCCACTGCCGTTCATGCCACCGTCGAAGGCATGCAGCATGCCGTCATTGGCACCGACATAGACCATGTAGCGGCCATTGTTGCGCTTGCGGGTCAGATACGTGGCATACGAGGTCGCCATCGCGGTGCTGATGCGCTGGTAGCCATAGTCGTCGCGGGGCGAACTGATCACCGGGCTGGAATTGACGATGTCGCCCAGCACGGTGGTACGGGTGCGATAGATGCCGCCCGAATTGCGTACTTCGCGCGATGCGTCGCCGCGCAGATAAGCCATGGCCGTGGCGATGTCGCCGCCCAGCTTTTCAGCCTCGGTCGCGGAACAGCGCGCAATGCCCGGATACTGCTTCTCATCCTTGTTGCAGAGGTCGCTGAAGGCGATGTTGGTGCTGCTGAAGTCAACTGCAGCATTGCCCTTGGTGGCAACGATGGTGCGCGAACGCTGCGCTCCCAGTTTCTCCGCCGCTTCCCACACCTGCGTGTACTCGGTCTGCTGCGTCTTGTCGTTCACCGCAAGCTTGGATGCCTTCAGGCGACTGAACCAATCGGTTTCCTCGTTGGCCACTTCGAACTGGGGTGTGACCGCCAGCGACCCGGTACCGATACGCGCGCCGGTCAGGCCCTGGCTGCCCGAAGGCGCTGGCCCGGAGGTGACCGACGACAGCACCCGGCGCATGGCCGCGGTGATGTCTGCCGGAGTACGCGCGTTGATGTACTCACCGCGGGTATTGGTCGCGGCGTGCCAGATGTCATCCACGGTGCTGGGGTTGTCGTTCTGGCGACTTGGCCAGTTGCTGTAGACCGCCGAATCGGTATACGGGTTCTGCTGCTTGTCCGGGTCGAACAGGTTGCCACGCGCACCCAGGGTGATCCCGTAGAAGTTGATATGCAGGTTCTTGTTGCAGTCCAGCGACTTGTCGGTACTGGTCGCGCACTGCTCCGGCACCGGCACATTGCCCTTGGGCATCGCGGTATCGGTGCGCAACGGATTGACGTAATAATACGCCGCGATATCAGCCATCGTATCCGAGTTGCTGTCCTTGAACGGGGCACCCATGGCACCGTCAATGTTCCCTGGGGTGGGAATCGAACTCGATGGGAACCCGTTGCCGTTGTTGCTGTAGCCATCGGTGAACAGCATCACCGCGTTTTTCTGGCAGGAAAGCTTGATGGGGGCCGCATCGTCGGTTCGCATGAACTGCAGGCCGGCCGCATTTACCGCATTGCGGTTTGGCGTGCCACCGCTGGCCGTCAGTGCGATCATGTCGTTATACAGCTGAGTCTTCTGACCAATCAGGCTCATGTCCTGGATCGTTAGACGCTTCGCAGCATCCGTCGAGCTGTTGTACTTCAGGAAATCGTTGATCCTGAAATAGCCGACATACATATCGTTGACATTCAACGCATGCGTCATGCCCGCGATCATCGCGCGGTTGCGGTTTCCGTAGTAGGTAAACCAGTTGGCGAAGTTCTGCATTGCCGCCGCATCACTTGCCGTGAGCACGTACTTCCACATGTGGCAACCCTTGCCGCAGGCATCCAGGACCTTGGTCCGATTGTTGCCCGCGTTGGCATAGGCATTGGGCGTTCCTGCCAACTGCGGATAGGGGTCGCCATCGCTCTTGAAGGGCATATAGAACGTCGCAGGCGTGTACTCCAACGACGCGTTGGCCGCGGACGACCATGAGGTCCCAGATTTGTTCTCCTGCACGGAACTGAACCGTCCGGAGTCGGATACGGTCATGTATCGCTGGCCCGGCGGGGCATACATGCCGTCCTGCATGCGCTGCACATCCCAGGATCGAGTTCCCAGGTAGCTGCTCGATACATTTACGACATAGTTGCTGTCATTCTGGTTACGCGGATCAATGAGCGCGGCGCTGGCGACCGATGCCGGGTAGGATTCAACAGCCTCATTGACGATACGGAGCCAGGGTTGATACTGGATCGAGGGATCGTAGTAGGCTGGATTGTAGGCAGCGGATCGGGCAAACCCGAACACGTCCAACGCAGGGATTCCGAGATAACTGGTGTTGATCCGCGGCCCCGGCAACAGGTAGAAATAGTTGCACTGCCCATCGTTGTAGGGCCTGTTCCACGAATCGTAAGCAATGATGTCATCCGGTTTGTTCAGGACCCCGGCCGACTTGAAGAAGCTCTTGCGCGCGTTGCTCCAGCACGCCGTTCCATCCTGCCCTGGGAACTGAGTCTGAAAGGTCATCGAACCCGAATCATCCACCGCCATGATGAATGACGGCGGCGCGGAGACCTTCAGGTTCATCGGGTGCTGCGACAATGTGCCCTGCGCCTGCGCGGCGAACAGGTTCATCGCAAGCCAGGTGCCGCCAGCCACCGCCAGCAACAGCCCGGAGCCGGCCAGGATCTTGATCTTTCGGGTCGCCATGACCGGGTTCCTCAAAGCTTGAAAACAGTGTCGACAGCCGCCGAGGAAGTACCCTCGTTGCTGGTGGCGGCATCGCGATCGGAGCCGAACGCGGTGATCTGGTAGACGCGGGTGGGCTCTTCGCTTTCCGGCGTGCCCATGCCCAGCGTCGATTCGCCCTGGATGCAGGCGTCGATGCGGCGCACGCTAACCACCGGCGCCGCCGACAGTTTCTGCTCTCCCACCCAGCGGGTGGGATCGAAGCCGTCATCGCAGATGCGCTTGATGGCGTCAGCCTTCAACGAGCCGCCGTCGCCGGTATTGTTGTCGATCTCCTCGATCGACCGCTCGGCGTCACGGACCGCCCGCTCGCTGGCCTGGAACGCCACGTTGGCGGCCCGGTAGTTGGAGGACATGCGCTCCTGCATGCTCGCCACCTGCATGCCGACCACGCCGATCAGCGACAGCAGGATCAACAGCATCAGAGCCACGTACAGCACCGCACCGCGCTGCTGCGTACGCCCCTGGAATCGACGGGAGACGGAGGGCTTCATGGGTCAGTTCCCGAACAGTCGGTTGCGCAGTGCCACGGACACCTCGTAGGAGGCACGGTAACGATCGTCGTAGGTCGTGGGCGGATTGAAGCCAACGCCGAGCACACCCAGCTGGGCCACGGCCGTATTGGCCTGCTCGGCCGCGGCGCGCTGCGGGCTGCGCACCAGCAGTCCAAACTGCACCAGGCCAACCCGTCGCCACGCAGCGACAGCGGCGGCATCGGTACCGGTACTGACCCCGCTGGCAGTCTTCTGGAAGGCGATTACCCCGGTCGGCGGCGCGGTGCTGCTGATCGCCGTCTCGGTATCCTGGCCGTAGAGGAACTGCAGGCTCTCAATGCCTTCCACCAGCTCCTCACCGGTGGCGAACGTGTTGTCGCCAGCGCCACGCGCGCGGTACAGCGCGGGTTCGCCGGCGGTATTCGTTGCCACGTAGTACGCCATCGATTCCACCCGATAGACCATGGTCACCGCGTTGTTGGCCGAGTACGCCGAGAGATCGGCTTTGCTGGCCGTGATCGTGCTGCCGGCGATTTTTCCCGCAAACACGTCCACCTTGCTGCAATCGGCCACGGCAAACGCCGAGGGCGTGGTGACGGCACCGGCCGACAGGCGGGCCGCCGCGTCACTGGCGATCGTGATGTCCGGCGAAGTGCCGGAGCCGATGGACAGCACCGGCGAGCCTTCCGGCGCCAGATAGCGCATCACGATGATGTCGCTGCCGCCAAGCGGTTTGGGCTTCAGATTGGTGATCGCCGACGGCGTGCTGCCGGCAGCCCCCCAGCTTGCGCCGAGGGTCAGCTTGTTGCCAGGCGCGGTGCCCTGCGCCTCGTAACCCTGGATCGGCACCGAGAAGTCCATCGGGCTGCCATCACCCGACTTCACGCCGGCAATGTTGACCTTGACACTGTCCTGGGCGCGCACCAGGTGCGCCTGGTCATTCACGCAGCCCATGTGCCCGGCCATCCGGATGTCGCGCTCGAGGAACTCCAATGCGAATCGGGCGTTCTCCTGGGTGCGCGCGACACCTTCGGACAGCTGCGAGGCCGCCCGCGAAGCCATGAAGATCTGGGTCACGCCCAGCATCAGCACCAGGCCGATGACCAGCGAGATCAGCAGTTCAACCAGCGAGAGGCCAGCCGCATGGCTGGCAGCGGAAGGCGCGCGCTTCATAGACGGGTAACCAGGGTGAACGTGGTGATGCTGTCGGGATTGGCTGCGTTCCATCGCTCGTCTCCCCAGCCGATGCCCACCGTGACCAGACCATCATTGACGGTCACGTTGGCGCTGGCCTTGCCTCCCAGCACCTTGACGACCTGGCATTGCCAGCGCGCCACGTTCGCCTTGGAGGCTGTCACGTCGGCACTGTTGGGCCAGGTGCAGGGGCCAGCCGGCGCGGTGACCGAGCCGGCAGTGAAGGAGGCCTTGGTGTATTCGCCACCGTTGAGGGTTTCGCTGCGCTGTACGCGCATCAGCTCGATCAGATCGTAGGCCAGGCTGGTGGCCTGGGTGCGCTGGCTGGCGCTCTGCACGAACCGCACGTTCATGGTCTGCAGCAGCGCAAAGCCAAGCAGGCCGAACGCCAGCACCAGCAGCGCGATCAGCACCTCGATCAGGCTGAAGCCACGACTGCGGGCAGGCCCGCCCATGCCGGAACGACGACGTTTCATTTGCAGGTTCCTGCGGTGGAGCGGACCTGGCCGGAGAACAGGACGGTCAGGGTCCGCATGGGGTCACCCGTCTTGCAGCCTTGCGGCACCAGGCTCACGACCTGGTCGGCGGACGCGCGGCGGCGCCCCTGGGAATCGAAGGTGATGACGGTTGGGCTGGGAGCCTCGACCGCCAGGCTGCTGCTGCCCTTGGAGAAGCGCAGCACGCTTTCGCTGCCGCTGACGGAGCCATCGCCATCGGCGTCGCCCCAGGCCAGCATGCCCTTGCTCCACTCACCATCGCAGGACGTGCCGTTGCTGCTGCCGCACACCCCGCCACCATGGCGGTTGCGGATGGCCTCGCTGCGAGCGAGCGACAACAGACCGATCACCTCGTTGTTGGTGGTGGTCAGCCGGTTCGAGCGCATCGCGGTGCGGAAGCTGGGATAGGAGATGCTGGCCAGAATGACCAGGATGACCAGCGTGATCATCAACTCGACCAGCGTGAAGCCGTTTTGCCGGCGCAAAGACATTGGACGCTCCCCAGCGTGTTGATGGCCACGATGGGCCATCGTCCCGCCACCGGCAAGCGGCGGCAGGATGAACGGTCAATCCAGGGCGACGGGCGTCAAAGCCTTGACGACCCGCACCTTCCCACCCCGGCCGGCGCGATCCCCATCGCACCGGCCCGGGCTCAGGCCAGCACCTGGTAGCAGGGCTGGTATTCGCCGGAGATCTTCATCCGGCGCTGCTCGACGAAAGCGCGCAGCAACGCGTCCAGCGCCTGCATCATGTCCGGGTCGCCATGGATCTGGAACGGTCCGAACTGTTCGATGCGACGCATGCCGTCTTCCTTCACGTTGCCGGCGACGATGCCCGAGAACGCGCGGCGCAGGTCGGCCGCCAGCGCATGCGGCGCACGCCCGTGGTGCAGGTCCAATGCGGCCATCGCCTCGTGGGTGGGCACGAACGGCTGCTGGTACTCCCACGGAATCTCGATCGACCAGTTGAAGAAGAACGAGTCCTTCTGCGCCAGGCGGTGCTCGCGCACGCGCTTGATGCCATTGGCCATCTTCTTCGCCACCGCCACCGGGTCGCCGATGATGATCTCGTAGCGCTCGGCGGCCGCGTCACCCAGGGTCAGGCGGATGAAGCGGTCGATCTGCTCGAAGTACGGCGCCGCCACGGTCGGTCCGGTCAGGATCAGCGGGAACGGCAGGTCCTTGTTTTCCTCGCGCAGCAGGATGCCGAGCAGGTACAGGATCTCCTCGGCGGTACCGACGCCACCGGCGAACACGATGATGCCGTGGCCGATGCGGACGAAGGCCTCCAGGCGCTTCTCGATGTCCGGCATGATCACCAGGTGGTTGACGATCGGGTTCGGCGACTCGGCGGCGATGATGCCCGGCTCGGTCAGGCCGATGTAGCGCGTCACGGTACGGCGCTGCTTGGCATGTGCGATCGTGGCACCCTTCATCGGACCCTTCATCGCGCCCGGGCCGCAGCCGGTGCAGATGTCCAGGCCGCGCAGGCCCAGTTCATAGCCCACCTGCTTGGTGTACAGATACTCTTCGCGCGAGATCGAGTGGCCGCCCCAGCACACCACCAGGTTCGGGTCACCCGGGTTGAGGATGCGCGCATTGCGCAGCAGGCCGAACACCGCGTTGGTGATGCCCTCGGACGACTCCAGCTCGGCCGCGTAGGCAGGGCCCATCTCGATGGCCATGTAGGCCAGGTCACGCACCACGGCGAACAGCAGTTCGGCAACACCGCGGATGATCTCGCCATCGACGAAGGCCATGGCCGGTGCGTTGACCAGGTCGATGCGCACGCCGCGATCCTGCTGCGCGACCTGGATGTCGAAATCGGGATACAGATCGCGCGCCGCGCGCGGATCGTCAGAGGCACTGCCGCTGGTCAGCACGGCCAGCGCGCAGCGGCGCAGCAGCTCGTGCATGCCGCCGGCAGAGGCATCGCGCAGGCGGGCCACTTCGGCCCGCGACAGCACATCCAGCCCACCGCGCGGGTAGATCCGTGCGTCCTGCACCGGCAGTGCGCGGGCTGATTTTTCGTTCGTGGTCATGTCCAATTTTTTGCTTCCTTCAAGGTTTCCGACTGTACTGCCGCCCCCTTAAAAAGCAAAACGGCCGGGAAGCCCGACCGTTGGATGTGTGCTCCCCGCGTTCGCCTTTCCGGGACCGCATCGGCGGCGTTGGCACCGCGCACATTTCCGGATGCTACGCCGATGCAGAGTGGCCTGCAAGGACTTTCGCCTGAACGGAAAACGGCCGGGTTTTCCCGGCCGTTTCCACTTACTGCTTCAGGTTCTGACGGATCAGAACTTGTACTTCAGGGTCAGCTGCATCGACCAACGCGACACGGCGGTGTTGCCCTTGTCGTTGTTGTTTTCCTGGATCGAGGAATTGTCGGTACGGCCGGTGAAGTTGTACAGGTACTTGCCGGTAGCCGGGTCGATACCCGAGTAGTTGGCAACGCGACGGGTGGCGTAGAAGCCGTAGTCGTCGATCAGACCCCACTTCTTGTTCAGCAGGTTGCCGACATTCATGATGTCCAGGGCGACTTCACCCTTGTGACCCTTCACGAAGCCCGGGAATTCCTGGCTGATACGGACGTCGAAGCTGTTGACCCACTTGGCACGGTGCGAGTTGGCCGGGACCACGCTGCCACGGTAGGCCTCGAGTTCCGGATTCTGCGCCAGCCATTCGAAGAACTTCTTCTCCATGTCGGCGCCGCCGGTGAAGATCACGTCACCCGGGCCCTTCGGCACGTAGAACAGGTCGTTGGTACCGGCACCGTCGCCATTCACGTCGTTGTAGTAGACGTAGCTGTACGGACGGCCCGAACGGCCTTCATAGAACAGGCCAACGCGGGTGGCGTTGTCACCGAAGAAGTTGTGCTTCCACTCCAGGGTACCGGTGATGCGGTCCTTGATCGCGTAGCGCGAGTTGTACGCAACGTTGTCGTTGGCGTTCAGGCTCAGCGTGTTGTTCCAGTTCGAGGTGTTCTGCGAGCTGGACAGCGGGCTCACTTCCTTGGACTGGGTGTAGGTGTAACCCAGCGACCAGCCCCAGTTCTCGGTCAGCGGCTTGGCCAGCGAGAAGGTAGCCTGCGAACCGCGACCCTTGTCGGTGTTGCGCAGCAGGATCACGTCGCCGATGTCACCCGGACGGTTGACGCGGTCACCCGGGCAGGTCCGATCGGTCGCCGAGCAGGCGCGACCATTCTTCTGGCCAGCCTGCATGCCGTTCGGGCCGGCATTGGCACCATTCATGCCGTAGTCGTTCCAGTACAGCGCGCGACCGTCCTGACCGACCGAACGATTGGCATTCGGGGTCATCACGTCCAGGCGGTCGAAGTACAGTCCATCCTTGACCTTGGTGAACAGCACTTCAGCCGACGCCACGATGCCGTACCACGGCAGCTCGTGGTCGAACGCCAGGTTGGCCTTCCACACCGACGGCAGACGGGTGCCCGGAGCGATCAGGTCAACGTTCTGGCGGGCCGAGGCCAGCGACGGGTTCGGGATGTACGGGTTGTCGGCGTCGAAGCTGAAGCCACCCGGGTTGCGGGTCAGGTTGTACTCGGAGTAGTTCAGGCCGGTGTTCTGGTAGGCACCTGCCAGCCACACGTTCGGAGCAGCGCCGCCGAACAGGCCAACGCCACCGCGCAGCTGGGTCGGACGATCGGTGTCGAAGGTGTAGTTGAAGCCGACGCGCGGCTGGAACAGCTTCTTGTCGACCAGCTGGGTGTTGTTGAAGCCGTACAGCTGTTCGATGCGCGGGTTGTACAGGCGCTGGGTGCTGAAGTCCGGCATGTCGATACGGATACCGAACATCAGGCTCAGGTTGTAGTTGATCGCCCAGGTGTCCTGGATGAACAGGCCGGTGTTCTTCAGGTGGAACTTGGCCGGAATGTCGTCGACGCTGCCGCCGGCGCGCGGGACGCGCACCTGGTAGGCCGACGGGGTACCGGCTTCAAACGCAGCCAGGTCGGCGAACTCGTACGCGCCGTACAGGTTGCGGCCGTAGAAGTTCATCAGGTCGTTGTCGGTGTAATCGAAACCGAACTTGACGGTGTGGTCACCGATGTACCAGGTACCGGCACCGAAGGCGCTCAGTTCCTTCGACTCGACGATGTTGGTGTGGGTGTTCTGCTCGGTACCCAGGTACAGCGAGTTGTTGCCGAAGCGCACGCGGATCTGCGGCAGGTGCGAGGCAGCAACGCGGTTGGACGAGTAGTCCTTGTGCGAAACCTTGAACTCGGTCGAGAAGTTCTCGGACCAGTCACTGAACAGTTCACCCATCCAGGTTTCGTACTGGGTCGGCTGGGTGTACCAGAAGTCACTCAGCGAGATGGCGCTGTTGTTGACCTGCGGGAAGCGGACGACGTCCTGCTTCATCTTGTTGTAGCGCAGGGCCGCGCGGTGGTTCTCGTTGATGTTCCAGTCGAGCTTGATCGCGTACTCTTCGATCGAGGTCTTGTTGTCCAGCGCGCCGATGCCGCCAACCGGGTAGCCCAGGTCGGACATGCGCTTCTGCACGCGGGCGATGTCGGCGTCGCTGATGCCGTTCGGCTTGTTGTACGGGGTTTCGCCGAGGCTCACGCCGCCGCCGCTACGCTCGTACTTTTCATAGTTGGTGAAGAAGAACAGCTTGTCCTTGACGATCGGGCCGCCCAGGGTCATGCCGTAGGTCTTCTCGTCCTTGAAGCCGTTGAAGTCCGTCGTGTCACCTTCCAGGCGCGTACGGATCATGTCCTTGTCGCGGTACGAACCGTACACGGTGCCGTGGAACTCATTGGTACCCGACTTGGTCACGGCGTTGATCACCGCACCGGTACCACCGGCGATGGTGGTGTCGTAGTTGGCCAGGTCGATGTTGATTTCCTGGATGGCGTCCATCGACACCGGCTGACGCTCGGTCGGCAGGTTGTTGGAGCCCAGGCCGAACGGATCGGAGGCGCTGATGCCGTCGATGCGGATGGCGTTGTAGCGGGTGTTCTGGCCACCGGCCGAGATCGCGCCGTCAGCCTTGCTGACCTGCGAGATGCGCGGGTCCAGGCGGATGTAGTCCTGGATGTTGCGGTTGGCCGACGGCAGCGCGTCCATCGTTTCGCGGGTCACGTTGCTGCCGGTGCCCATCTTGTTGGCGCTGAACAGGTCCAGGCCGCCGGCGGTCGCAACAACGTTCACCGCGTCCAGGTTGGTCGCAGCCAGGTCACCGCCCAGGTTGGCGTTGACCGTGTTGACCTGGTTCAGGTTCAGGTAGACACCCTCTTCGGTCTTGGTGCCTTCACCGGACTTGGTGATGGTGATGGTGTACGGACCACCCACGCGCAGGCCGCGCGCGTTGTATCGACCCGACGCATCGGTGGTGGCACGCGAAACGGTGCCCGACTCGGTGTGGGTGATGGTGACTTCAGCGCCGGCGACAGGCTGGCCTGCGGCGGACATCACCTGGCCGCCGACACCGGCAGAGGTGCTCTGGGCGAAGGCGGGAGCGGCGGCGAGCGCAGCCACGAGACCAAGGGTGAGCTTGGACATCCGGAGTGGGTGGGTCATTTTTCGGTAGCCTCGATGCGAGTTGGCGATGGCGGAAAAAAGCGCATCCAAACAGCCCTGCGGGTGGCTGGTCGGAGATTTATCTGGGGTTCCCTACCGCTTGGCTGAAGGCAGCCACAACGGTTAACACTAGATTAACACGCTACGCCATCAATGTGACGGTTGTGCGACAAACGGCACCGGATCGCAACGCAATCGTGACGGGTTCTTCACTCCGCCTTTCCCCCGGCCTCATTCCGGCAGGGGCGCCTCACTGGCGTCGAGAACCCGGCCCCGCCAGGCAAGCCCAGCGCCGGACAGCAGGGTCACGGCCGCCGCAGCGGCGGCCTCCGGGCCCCGGGCGGCCGGGTCCTGGTCGACGGAATAGGCCCTGGCGCGCAGCGCCGTGCGCAGGGGGCCCGGATACAGGCCGCTGACCCGCACCGGGCTGCGGCCGAGTTCGTCATGAAGGCTGGTGATCAGCCCGCGCAGGCCATGCTGGGCCACACCGTATCCCCCCCAATAGGCCTGCCCCACCCGTTCGGAGGCATCGACCGCAAACACCAGGGCCGCGTCCTCGCGCTGCCGCAGCAGCGGCAGGCAGGCCTGGGCCAGCCACGCCGGGGCAGTGAGCGTGACATGCACCGCACGGGCGAAACTGGCCGGGTCGGCCAGTTCGAACGGGGTCAATCCGGGGAAATGGGAGGCACAGACCAGCACTCCATCCAGGCGCCCCAGCTCGCGCTGCAGGGCCTGGGCCAGTTCGGCATAGTCGTCGGGGCCCGCACCCTCCAGATCCAGCGGATACAGCAGCGGTTCCGGGCCGACGGCCTGGACCTGGGCATAGACACGGTCCAGGCGGCGCGGCTTGCGCCCCAGCAGGACCACGGTGGCCCCGGCGGCGGCGGCGGCAACGGCCGCCGCACTGCCCAGCCCACCGCCGGCGCCGGCAACCAGCACCACGCGATCCTGCAACGGGCGGCCATCGAGCGCCCCGTTGGTCGGTGACGTCGATGGCCAGGCACTCATCCCTGGGTCGCCTCTTCGACGATGCGCTTGAGCTCGCCGGCTTCAAACAGTTCCAGGACGATGTCGCAGCCGCCGATCAGCTCTCCATTGATGAACAGCTGCGGGAAGGTCGGCAGGTTGGAGAACCGCGGCAGGTTGGCGCGGATCTCGGGTTCTTCCAGCACGTTGACGGTGCGCAGGGTGGCCGCGCCGGCTGCCATCAACGCCTGTACGGCGCGGCTGGAGAAACCGCACATCGGGTATTGCGGGGTGCCCTTCATGAACAGCACGAGCGGGTAACGATCGACCTCGGCCTGGATTTGCTGCATTACCGCCACAACCTCACTCCTTGCTTCGCCGGACAAACCGACCGCGGTGGTCGGCTAGACTGCCCACGGTAGCCGCCATTGTAAGCGGATGGAACCGGCTGCCGCCGCCCCTCTGGCCACGAACCTGTCCATGCCTGTCGAATTGCCTGCCCTGCCCTACCTTTCCGGCTCCCTGCAGCCGCACCTGTCCGCACAGACCCTGGAGCTGCACCACGGCCGCCACCATCGCGCCTACGTGGATGCGGTCAATGCCGGCATCCTCGGCACCGAGTGGGAAGACGCGTCACTGGAAGAGATCGTCCGCCAGGCCCAGGGCAAGCTGTTCGATGCGGCCGCCCAGGCGTGGAACCACGGCTTCTACTGGCAGTGCCTGCGACCGCGTGGCGGTGGCGAACCGCAGGGTCGCCTGGGCGAGCTGGTGAAGCGCCAGTTCGGCGACGTGCAGCGCCTGCGCGAGGAATTCAACCGCACCGCGCTGCGCCTGTTCGGCTCCGGCTGGGTGTGGCTGGTGCAGCATCCGGGCGGACAGCTGGGCATCCAGGCGACCCGCAATGCCGGCACGCCGCTGACGGGTGAAAGCACGCCGCTGCTGTGCTGCGATGTCTGGGAGCACGCCTACTACACCGACTACCACAATGATCGCGCGCGCTATCTGGACGCGTTCTGGCAGATGGTCAACTGGGAATTCGCTGAGAGCCAGCTACGCTGAGGCAGCGGCTCCGCCCCGGGGTAGTGCCGGGCGCTGGCCGGCATCCCCATCGGTGTACAGAGATGGCGAATCTGCCGGCCAGCGGCTGCCACTACCGGAAAGCAGAGCGTGGCTTCACGCGTTCTCGTGCGCGGCCACCGCATCCATCACCCGCGCCGAGTACACCAGCGCCGCACCGGCATTGAGCGACACCGCCACACCCAGCGCCTCGGCGATTTCCTCGCGGTTGGCACCGTGCTTCAGCGCGGCATCCACGTGCACGGTGATGCAACCGTCGCAGCGGGTGGTCACCGCCACCGCCAACGCGATCAGCTCGCGGGTCTTCGCATCGAGGTGGTTGGTCTGCGCGCCAGCGTTGGCCAGGGTGGCGTAGCCCTTGACCGTATCCGGTGAGAGCCTGCCGATCTCACCGATACGGCCCTTCAGTTCCTTGCGGTAGGCATTCCAGTCGAGCATGGTCGTGACTCCTGTAAAAGGAGTTCCACGCTACCACCGGGAATGTTGCGCCGACGCCTGCACCGGCGCGCCACAGCGTTGCACTGCCGGCCAGCGGCCGGCACTACCGGACTCAGCGATTGCGCAGCGCGTGCACCGCCGGCGCCACCTGGGCCTGGCGATCCAGCTCCAGGCCGACCTGCTCCAGCGCATCGGCCAGCGCGGCAGCATCGTCATCGCGCAACGTGGCGTGGCCGACCTTGCGGCCTTCGCGCGGCTCCTTGCCATAGTCGTGCCAATGGCCGCTGGCCTGGCCCAGCACCGGTGCCGGGTCCGGCATCGCGCCCAGCCAGTTCAGCATGCAGGCGTGGCCGAGCATGCGGGTGCTGCCCAGCGGCAGGCCCAGCACGGCACGCAGATGGTTCTCGAACTGCGAGGTCTCGCTGCCCTCGATGGTCCAGTGGCCGGAGTTGTGTACGCGCGGCGCCATCTCGTTGGCCAACAGCTCGCCATCGCGACAGAACAGCTCCAGCGCGAACACGCCGACGTACTGCAGGTGCTCGGCGACACGGCGGGCATAGCCGATCGCGGCCTGCTGCTCGGCATCGGACAGCACAGCCGGTGCCACGCTGGCCGACAGCACGCCGTCGACATGCCAGTTGCCGGTGACCGGCCAGGCTTCGAAGCTGCCATCGCGGCCACGCACGGCGACCACGCTGACCTCGCGCTGGAACGCCACGAAGCCTTCCAGGATCAGGCCGGTTCGCTCGACCTGCGCGCCCAGTGCATCCCACGCGGCGTCGATGTCGGACTCGCTGCGCAGGCGGAACTGGCCCTTGCCGTCATAACCAAGGCGGCGGGTCTTGAGGATGCACGGCAGGCCGAACTCAGCCGCCTTCGCAGCCAGCTCGTCACGGCTGCGGATATCAGCGAAGGCCGGCAGCGGGATGCCCAACTGCTGGAACAGGGTCTTCTCGCTCAACCGGTCCTGGGCCACCGCCAGCGCGGCCGGCGGCGGATAGACCGGCACGCGGTTGGCCAGGAACTGCGCGCTGTCTGCGGGCACGTTCTCGAAATCGAAAGTGACCACATCGACCTTGGCGGCGAACTCCGCCAGCGCGTGGCGGTCATCGAAGGCACCGACGGTGAGCGGCGCCAGCGGGCCACTGCAGGCGTCGGCCGCCGGGTCGTACAGCTGGAAGCGCAGTCCCAGCGGCGCACCGGCCAGGACCATCATGCGGGCGAGCTGGCCGCCGCCCAGGATGCCGACGGTCAGGCTCATTGGCGCGGATCGTCGTGGGCCATCACGTCTTCGGTCTGGCGTGCACGGAAGGCGTCGAGCGCCTGGCCGATCGCCGGCTGGTCGCTGGCCAGCATCGCAGCAGCGAACAGCGCCGCGTTGGACGCTCCGGCATTGCCGATGGCGAAGGTGGCGACCGGGATGCCGGCCGGCATCTGCACGATCGACAGCAGCGAATCCATGCCGTTGAGGGCCTTGGACTGCACCGGCACGCCCAGCACCGGCACGGCGGTCTTGGCGGCGATCATGCCCGGCAGGTGGGCGGCCCCGCCGGCGCCGGCGATGATCGCGCGCAGGCCACGCGGACCCGCCTGCTCGGCGTAACTGAACAACACATCCGGCGTCCGATGCGCGGACACCACCTTCACTTCGAACGGAACACCCAGGGCTTCAAGCTTCTGGGCGGCGTGCTGCATGGTTTCCCAGTCGGAACGGGAACCCATGACGATGCCGACAAGCGGCGCGATCGGGTTGGGGGTCATTGGCCGTCACCTGCCTTAAAGACGTATTCTAGCCATCTTCCACGCAAGACGAAGAACCATGGATCGCAAGCTGCTCGACCTGCTGGTGTCGCCGGACACCCGCCAGCCCCTGTCCCTGCTGGATGGCAAGGGCCTGGAAGCCCTCAACAAGGCCATTTCCGTCGGCGCGGTGAACAAGGCCGATGGCAACCCGCTGGCGCAGCCGCTGCGCGAAGCGCTGGTCACCCGCGACCGCAAGCAGGTGTTCCGCGTTGACGACGGCATCCCGGTGCTGCTGGCCGAGGAAGCCATCCCGACCGCCCAGATCGCCGACTTCCCGGCCGCATGAGCGCGCTGCCGACGCCGGATGCGGCCGTTGTCGCCGCCGATGTCGCGCGTGCGCTGGCCGAGGACCTGGGCAGCGGCGACGTCACCGCCGCCCTGCTGCCCGACCAGGCCGACAGCGCTTACCTGCTGTGCAAGCAGGACGGGGTGATTGCCGGCCGTCCGTGGTTCGACGCCACCCACCGCGCACTCGACCCGGACGTGCGCATCGAATGGCGTGTCTCCGAAGGTGACGCGGTCACCGCAGGCACCGTGCTGGCCCTGCTGCACGGGCGCAGCCGCAGCCTGGTCAGCGCCGAGCGCACCTCGCTGAACTTCCTGCAGACGCTGTCTGGCACCGCCACCACCACTGCCCGCTACGTGGCGGCGGTGGCCGGTACCGGCACGCGCATCCTCGACACCCGCAAGACTCTGCCTGGCCTGCGCCTGGCGCAGAAGTACGCGGTGCGCTGTGGCGGCGGTGACAACCACCGCTTCGGCCTCTATGACACGGTGATGCTGAAGGAAAACCACATCCGTGCCGCCGGTTCGCTGGCCGCGGCGGTGGCCGCCGCGCGCCGGCAATGGCCCGCGCTGCCGCTGGTGGTCGAGGTCGAGGACCTGGCCCAGCTGCGCCAGGCGCTGGAAGCCGGTTGCGAGCGCATCCTGCTGGATGACTTCAGCCCCGACCTGCGCCGCGAGGCAGTGCGCATCACGGCGGGCCGCATTCCGCTGGAAGTATCCGGCAGCGTGGGCCTGGGTGGCCTGCGTTCGATCGCCGAGGACGGCGTTGACTGCATCTCCATCGGTGGACTGACCAAGCACGTGCAGGCCATCGATCTGTCGCTGAAGCTGGGCCCGCCGCCGGGTTGAGGCTTGGCGTGGGGGCCGATTCCTTTTCCATGGAAAAGCGATCTGACCCCGTTCTCACACCCGGCGTTCACGACAGCGCTGCGACGCTGAGGTATCCCCCACAGGAGCCGCGCATGCGCCGGATGCTCTTGCCTGCCTGCCTGCTGCTGGCCGCGGCGCCGTTGTCCGCAGCGGCCGCCGAGGCCTGCGATGTTCCGCCCCGCTTCGGTCTGAGTCCGTTGGCGGTGGCCATCCGCAACACCGCCTGCAATGAGCACCGGCTCTGGTACCGGCCCTTCATCGATCGTGAAGGCCGTGCCGCCAGCCTCAGCGTCACCGAGGCCGAAAGCGATCACCTGGCAGACAATGGCCTGATCGCCTGGCAGCGCGTGGCCGGCTACTGGCGCAACAGCGGCACGCTCAATGCGATGGGCAGCATCGCGGGCGCCAGCAGCTGCCTGGCGCCGTTGGGCACGCGCTACACCGACAGCGACTGCCGCGCCTTCCTGATCGACAACCCATGGTCGGCCGCGTTCATTTCCTGGGTGATGGTGCAGTCCGGCGTTCCTGGCTTCAATACGTCGCCACGCCACATCGACTACATCCGTGCCGCCTACCAGGGCGGCCCCTCGGGCGTGCCGTACCGGCTGGTCGACCCGGCCACGGCCAAACCCGCACCGGGCGACCTGCTGTGCTTCCTGCGCGACCGCAGCACCACGCTCAGCTACAGCGGGCTGGTGCAGGCACTGGGCAATGGCTCGGTGGGCCACTGGAAATCGCATTGCGAAGTGGTGGTGGCGGCCAACCTCGGCGGCGACCAGACCCTGTACCTGGTCGGTGGCAACGTGATGAACACCGTAGCGATGCGGTTGCTGCAGCTGGATCGTACGGGGCTGATCAAGCTGCCTCCGGCACGCGAACGCAACAGCACCGGCATCGACCCCGGCTGCACGCCAGGTCGCGAGGACGAATGCAGCTTCAACCGGCAGGACTGGGCAGCGCTGCTGCAGCTGACTGCAACCTCACCGCTGGTGATGCCCTCGCCCACTGCGACGCCGATGCAGCCCACTCCGGCACCTCAACCGGTCATCGTGCCCGCGCAGCCGATGTCCAGCGAACCGCAGCCGCGGCGGTGAGTGCAGCGCTTGATCCCGCGCGCGTTCGCCGCCATCTTTGCGGGATCGACCCCTGACGGCTGACGCCATGCCCACCCTGCTGCTGTTGCTGATTGCCGGCGGAATCATCTATTTCTTCTGGAACGCGGCGCGTTCGGCCGCCGAGCGCGCGGTCGAACTGGGGCGCAATGCCTGCCGTGCTGCCGACGTGCAATGGCTGGATCAGGCGGTGCACGCCACCGGCCTGCGCCTGTCGCGCGGCGAAGATGGCCGGCTCGGCTTCGAACGTACCTTCAAGTTCGAGTATTCCTACGACGGCATCGATCGCCACGTGGGCCGCATGGTGCTGCGCGGCGACCAGCTGATCTCATTCACTGGTCCGGGCGCGGCGCGGATCAGCCAGATCCGCGCGGATGTGGACGATGCCGAGGATGTGTAAGGGCTGAAGGCGTGCCGACCAATGGTCGGCACCCACCGTTACCTGGTTACTTGACCACGCGCAGGTTCGGGCGCCCCTTCGGCGGCGGGCTGGCTGGCGGCGTATCGTCCGGCGGCGTGCCTTCCTCGTGCAGCAGCTCATCGCTGGTCGGAGCGGTCTCGTTGCCCGGGATGTCATCCGGTAGCGCCATGCCCTGCCCGGTCTCGCGGGCGTAGACGGCCAGCACGGCGCTGATCGGCACCTGCACCGGGTAGCTGGTACCGGAGAAGCGCGCCGAGAAGCTCACCATCTCGTTGTCGATCATCAGTCGCACGACAGCACGTTCGGCGATGTTGAGCACGACCCGGCCATCCTTGACCGCCGAAGGCGGGACCTGCACGCCGGGAACGCCGGCGTCGACCAGGATGTGCGGGGTCAGCTGGTTGTCGTTGATCCATTCCACCAGCGCCCGCAGCAGGTACGGGCGGTGGCTGGTCATGTGGAAGAAGTCTTCGGTCATGCGTGAAGTGTACGCGCCCGGCGCCCCGCCGGGGCGGATCACCTGCACGCCGGTCGGCGTGCAGACGGGTAACGCAGGCCCGGATCAGACCGGCAGATCGCGCAGCTTCTTTTCCTGATCGGTCAGGCTGCGGACGAAGCCCGGATGGCGGAAGATGCGGTTGCCGTAGTCCTCGATCGCCTTGCCGTCCTTCGGCAGCGGTACGTCCAGCGACTGCAGGCGCCAGATGATCGGCGCCATCGCGCAGTCGGCCAGGCTCATTTCCGGGTTGAGGAAGAACTTGCTGGCCTTGAACAGCGGCAGCGAGGCGGTCAGCAGCTCCTTCAGGCGCTTGCGGCCAGCCTCGGCCTGGGTCTTGTTGCCGAGCTGGATGGCCTGCACCTGTGGCACCCAGTCGTGCTCGATGCGCAGCATCGCCAGGCGGATGCGCGCACGCGAGAGCGGATCGACCGGCATCAGCGGCGGATGCGGATAACGTTCGTCCAGGTACTCGCTGACCACTGATGCGGCGTACAGCACCAGCTCGCGTTCGACCAGGGTCGGCACCGAGTGATACGGATTGAGGTCGATCAGGTCTTCAGGCGGGTTCTGTGGATCGACCGGAACGAAGTCGAAGGTCACACCCTTGGCCGCCAGGACCAGGCGTACACGGTGGCACAGTACATCGTCGTTCGAGGAAAACAGCGTCAGTGTATTGCGCATGCGTACGCTCGCCGCCATCAAAGGCTCTCCCACGACAGGAGACCGCCTGCCGCATCGGCGCCGCCGGCACCGTGCCGGCGGTCGACTCCTCCCCGAGTGTGCAACCGACCATCACAAAAGCCAATAGGCCCGTGAGATGGCCGGCGGCAGATTCAGTGAACGTCCTTCCAGTATTCCTTCTTCAGCAGGTACAGCAGGAAGGTGAGCAGGGCCAGGAACAGGATCACCCACACGCCCAGCTGCTGGCGCTTGAGCGCGGCCGGTTCACCGGCATACTCGAGGAAGTTGGTGATGTCCCGCACCGCCTGGTCGTACTGCCCGGCATCGACCGACCCGGGCGTTTCGATCTTCAGGCCGGTCACCGGCGGGTCCATGCCGGGCGCTTCCGCCTTGCCGTGCACCGCATGCTGCAGGCCCTGCATCTCCCACAGCGGGTTGGGCATGGAGGCATTGGCGAACAGCGCGTTGTTCCAGCCCAGCGGGCGACTGCTGTCCAGATAGAACGACTTGAGGTAGGTGTAGACCCAGTCACTGCCCCGCACACGCGCGATCAGGCTGAGATCGGGCGGCATCTTGCCGAACCACTTCTCCGCGTTCTCCTTGGGCATCGCCACCGGAATCGGGTCGCCGATCGCCGAGCCGGTGAAGTTGAGGTTGTTCATCACCTCTTCCTCGGTCAGGCCCAGGTCCTGCGCCATCCGCGAATAGCGCAGGTACTTCAGCGCGTGGCAGCCGGAGCAGTAATTCATGTATAGCTGCGCGCCGCGCTGCAGCGAAGCGCGGTCGCCCAGATCGTTGCCGGCCTGCAGCAGCTTGGTGCCACCTTCGGCGGCGGAGGCCAGGAAACTGCCCAGCATCAGGGCGGCCGTCAGGGCCAACCGGACCATCCAGCGATCAGTCATGGGTGGTCACCCTCTCCGGTACCGGCTTGGTCTTGTCCAACCGCGTCCATAGCGGCATGGTGATGAAGAACGCGAAGTACAGGAAGGTCAGCACCCGCCCGATGTAGGTCTCGTGCACGTCGGTGCCCGGGCCGGAACCAATCACGCCCAGCCACACGAAGCACACCGCCAGCACGCCCAGCATCACCTTCGAGATCCAGCCGCGGTAGCGCACCGACTTCACCCTGGCCTTGTCCAGCCACGGCACCAGGAACAGGATCGCAATGGCCGAGAACATCACCAGCACGCCACCGAGCTTGTTCGGCACCACGCGCAACATCGCGTAGTAAGGCGTGTAGTACCAGACCGGCTTGATGTGTTCCGGGGTCACCAGGCGGTTGGCCTCGGTGAAGTTGTCATGCTCCAGGAACAGGCCGCCGAAACCGGGCGCGAAGAAGATGATGAAGGCGGCGATGATCAGCAGGAAACCGGCGCCGACGCCATCCTTGAGCGTGTAGTACGGGTGGAACGGGATGCCATCGGCCGGTGCGTTCGGCGACCAGCGGTTGCCCTTCGGCCCCTTCTTGATCTCCACGCCATCGGGGTTGTTCGAACCCACTTCGTGCAGCGCGCCCAGATGCAGTACCACCAGCAGCAACAGCACCAGCGGCAGGGCGATGACATGCAGCGCGAAGAAACGGTTGAGCGTGGCGTCACTGGGCAGGTAATCGCCCATGATCCATTCGGTCAGGCCGTTGCCGATCACCGGTATCGCGCCGAACAGCGAGATGATCACCTTGGCGCCCCAGAACGACATCTGGCCCCACGGCAGCACGTAGCCCATGAAGGCTTCGGCCATCAGCACCAGGTAGATCAGCATGCCGAGGATCCACACCAGCTCGCGCGGCTTCTGGTAACTGCCGTACAGCAGGCCACGGAACATGTGCAGGTAGACCACGATGAAGAACAGCGAGGCACCGGTGGAGTGCATGTAGCGGATCAGCCAGCCCCACTCCACATCGCGCATGATGTACTCGATGGAGCCGAACGCCTCGGCGGCGCTGGTCTTGTAGTGCATCGTCAGGAAGATGCCGGTGACGATCTGGTTGACCAGCACCAGCAGCGCCAGCGAACCGAAGTAGTACCAGATGTTGAAGTTCTTCGGCGCGTAGTACTCGCTGACGTGCTTCCGGTAGACCGGCATCAGGCCGGGCGCGCGGGCGTTGACCCAGTCGGCCACGCCGCTGGCGGTACGGCTGAGGATATTGGCCATCAGGCAGCCCCCTGCGGATCGACACCGATGATGATGGTGTTGTCGTCCTGGTAATGGTGCGCGGGCACCTTCAGGTTGATCGGCGCCGGCACGTCCTTGAAGACGCGTCCGGACATGTCGAAGCGCGACTTGTGGCACGGGCAGAAGTAACCGCCCTTCCACTGCGGGTCGTAGGGCTCGGGCCGGATTTCGGCGACCATTTCCGGCGAGCAGCCCAGGTGCGTGCACAGGCCGACCAGTACGGAGATATCCGGCTTGATCGAGCGCAGCTCGGGGTTCTGCTTCAGCACGTAGTCCGGCTGCTGGTCCTTCTCGCCGGACTCGGGGTCCTTGAGGCGGCCATCCAGCCCGTGCAGCGCGTCCAGGATCGCCTTGGACCGCTTGACGATCCAGATCGGCTGGCCACGCCATTCCACGATCAGGCGTTGGCCTTCCTGCAGGGCGCTGATGTCGGCCACCACCGGTGCGCCGGCAAGCTTGGCGCGGGCACTGGGGTTCCAGGATTTGATGAAAGGAACTGCGGTGAATCCGACGCCGACGGCGCCAACCACAGCAGTGGTGGCAGAAAGAAAACGCCGACGTCCGGTGTTGACTGGATCGTGTACCCCATCGTTGGCCATCCGGCACTCCGATATTGATTAGGTAGCTTTAAGGCTGCCAGCGGATCCGGTGGGGGCCAGAGCCGCATTGAATCACGGTCGAGTGTAGCGGAACCGTCGCGCGCCACACAACGCATTGCAACAACATTGATTGCGGGGTTGCCGGCCAGCGGCCGGCACTACCTTTCAAAGGAGTGCCGACCAACGGTCGGCACCTACTGGTGACTCAGGGCGGTGCGGTAACGCTCGGCCAGCTGCCCGACCCGGCGCACGTAGTACTGGGTCTCGCTGTAGGGCGGCACGCCACCGTGGCGGTCGACCGCGCCTTCGCCAGCGTTGTAGCCGGCTGCGGCAAGGGTCAGGTCGCCATTGAAGCGTTTCAGCAACCACGCAAGATACTGCACGCCGCCACGGATGTTCTGCCCGGCGTCATAGGAATCGCTTACGCCGAAGCGCGCGGCGGTCGGCGGCATCAGCTGCATCAGGCCCTGCGCGCCAGCACGGCTGAGCGCGGTCGGGTTGTAGGCCGACTCGGCATGGATGATGGCGCGCACCACCGCCTCCTCCACGCCGAACTCGCGCGCGGCCGAGGTGATCTCGGCCTGGAAGGCCGAGGTGTTCAGTCGCACGGTGCCGAAGTCCACGCGTGGATTGACCCCGCAGGCATAGCAGCGCTCCATGAAGCTGTAGCGGATGGTCCGGACCGGGCCGAGGTTGGCCACCTGTGCCGGGCGCGCACTGGTGTAGTGGCGCACGCCATCCTTCATGAAGGAATACACCTGGCCACTGACCATGCGCCCGCTGCGCGAGGCGACCGGCTGTGCGGGACCGGATGCCGGCACGGACGCAGGCGCGACCGTTGCCGGCGCTGCGGCACTCGCGGCAACTGCCACCGGGTTGCGTTCGATGCTGGCCATCGTGGTGGATGCCGGCCTGGGCGCGGCCACCACCGGTCGAGGTGCCGGGCGGGTGTCACGGGTGTAGCTGATGGTGCTGCAGCGCGCGCCGGCCACCCGCTTGCTCACATAACTGGTGACGCCGTCAGCGCCCTGGCACTTGTACAGGGTTCCAGCGCTGGCCGGCGCAGCGGTCAGCGCAGCGATGATGATCGCCGTTGTCCCCAGTATCCCCTTCATGGCGGCGAGTGTCCCAGCTTCGCCGGGGCTTGCCAAGCGACGTGGCTCAGCCTGTGACCGGCGGCACAGCCAGCAGCTGGCCGAGGCCCGCCAGGCGCTGTGCCAGTTCGTCGCGCAGGCCCGGCGGGGTGGTCCAAAGCGCCACGGGTAGGCGGTCCAGGCTGAGAATCTGCGCCAGCATCATGCCGCGGCTCTCGGCGCCCATGCGCAGCAGGCAGTGGTCTGGGCCATCCGCTTCCAGTACTCCACACCACGGCGGGATGCGGCCTTCCAGCTCGGAATGGCTGCCGGACAGGCGGAGGATGGCCTGCAGCGCGAACGGCGCCTGGCTGACCGCCTGCCGCACCATCACATCGGGCGGCGCCGGGGTGCGCCGGTGCAGGCCCGGCCCGGCGCACTCACGTACGGCGCCCATGCGGTCCACGCGCAGGGTGCGCCAGTCCTGCCGCCCCAGGTCCCAGGCAAGCAGATACCAGCGTCGCCCGTAATTGACCAGGTGCTGGGCCTCGACCTCGCGCTGGGTGACGGCTTCCTGCGCGCTGCGGTATTCGAAGGCCAGCCGTGACGCCTGTCGGCAGTGCTGGGCCAGCCGCCCGAGCAGGCGTGCGTCGGTGGACGGAAGGTCGGACAGGGTGGCCGTCGCTGCATGCACCTCGCCGGCCTGCTGGCGACGACGGGTCGGCACCAGCGGATCGAGCTTGGACAACAGGCCACGCGCGGTGTCGTCGATCCCGGCAACGGTGGCCGAGGCTGCGCGCAGGGCGATGGCCAGGGTGGTCGCCTCCTCCTCGTCCAGCAGCATCGGCAGCACCGGGGCCCCGGCCCCCAACTGGTAGCCGCCGCCGACCCCGGACGAGGCCTGCACCGGATAGCCCAGCTCGCGCAGGCGCTCGATATCACGGCGGATGCTGCGCCGGTCCACGCCCATGCGCTCGGCGAGCTCGGCCCCGGACCACTGGCGGCGGGCCTGCAGCAGGGCGATCAGGCGCAGCAGACGATGGGCGGTATGGCGCATGAAGGATCGAGGACAGAAGTCGTCCGCAATAGTGCCCCAGGATGGCCTCCAGTTCACCACCCACCGCAAGGAGCAATGCCATGAATTCACGCCAGATCACCCTGTACCACGCCGCCCGTTCCCGCTCGAGCGGCGCCGTGGCCCTGCTCGAAGCGCTGGGTGCCGACTACCGCATGCAGGTGCTGGACCTGAAAGCCGGCGCCAACCTGGCCCCGGCCTACCTGGCCATAAACCCGATGGGCAAGGTGCCGGCCATCGTCCACAACGGCGCACTGGTGACCGAGCAGGTGGCAATCTACCTGTACCTGGCCGACCTGTATCCGGAAGCCGGGCTGGCGCCGCCGATCGGTGACGCCCTGCGCGGGCCCTATCTGCGCTGGATGGCCTTCTATGGCGCCTGTTTCGAGCCGGCGATGGTCGACAAGGCGATGCACCGCGAGCCGCCGCCGCGCCTGATGTCGCCGTACAACGATGCCGAGACCGTGCTGCAGGTGGTCGAGGCCCAGCTGGCGCAGGGCCCGTACCTGCTGGGCGAGGTCATGAGCGCCGCCGACGTGCTGTGGGGCAATGCACTGGCGTGGACCACGGCCTTTGGCCTGGTACAGCCGGCGCCGGCCACGGCTGACTACATCGCACGGATGAGCGCGATGACCGCGTTCGACCGTTCGCGGCAGATCGATGCGGAGCTGGTGGCGGCCTGAGGCGTGCCGCCGGGCGCGGCCGGGGGGCGGACCCGCAGTTCCAGTAGATCCACGCCATGGGTGGATGAATACAGCCAGGCATGGCCTGGCTCTACTGGGCCGGCGCACGCGCCGGGATGCAGGTAGAATTGCCGGCTTTCCCGCCACCCGAATGGATTAAGCGCCATGACCGGGACGCCAGACGTCTTTCCGCCCGCCCCGCCGGGCGGTGCCCCGCTCGTTGCCCTGCCCGCCGGTCCGCGCAAGCCCGACCAGGTGAAAGGCAAGCTGTACATCAAGACCCACGGTTGCCAGATGAACGAGTACGACTCGGCCAAGATGGCCGACGTGCTCGCCGCCAGCGATGGCCTGGAACTGACCGATACCCCGGAAGACGCCGACGTCATCCTGGTCAACACCTGCTCCATCCGCGAGAAGGCGCAGGAGAAGGTGTTCAGCCAGCTCGGCGTCTGGAAGGGCCTGAAGAACAAGGGCCGCGAGGTCATCATCGGCGTGGGCGGCTGCGTTGCCTCGCAGGAAGGCGAGGCGATCATCAAGCGTGCGCCGTTCGTGGACCTTGTGTTCGGCCCGCAGACCCTGCACCGGCTGCCGGAGCTGATCCGCGCCCGCCGCGAGCAGAAGCGCCCGCAGGTGGACATCAGCTTCCCCGAGATCGAGAAGTTCGACCGTCTGCCGGAACCGCGTGCCGAAGGCGCTTCGGCGTTCGTGTCGATCATGGAAGGCTGCTCGAAGTACTGCTCGTTCTGCGTGGTGCCCTACACCCGCGGCACCGAAGTCAGCCGCCCGTTCGAGGACGTGGTGGTGGAAGTGGCGCAGCTGGCCGCGCAGGGCGTGCGCGAAATCAACCTGCTCGGGCAGAACGTCAATGCCTATCGCGGCCCCTATGGAGATGGCGAGTTCGCCGATCTCGGTCTGCTGATCCGGACCATCGCCGAGATCGACGGCGTCGGCCGCATCCGCTTCACCACCTCGCACCCGCTGGAGTTCAGCGACTCGCTGATCGATGCGTTCCGCGACGTGCCGCAGCTGGCCAACTTCCTGCACCTGCCGGTGCAGGCCGGCAGCGACCGCGTACTGTCGGCGATGAAGCGCGGCTATACCGCACTGGAATTCAAGTCGAAGATCCGCAAGCTGCGCGCGGTGCGCCCGGACATCTCGATCAGCTCGGACTTCATCGTCGGCTTCCCCGGCGAAACCGATGCCGATTTCGAGAAGACCATGAAGCTGATCGAGGACATCGGCTTCGACCACAGCTTCTCCTTCATCTATTCGCGCCGCCCGGGCACCCCGGCGGCCGACCTGGAGGACACGATCAGCGATGCCGAAAAGCACGCTCGCCTGTCGCGCCTGCAGGAGCGCATCAATGCGCAGGCCGCCGGCATCTCCGAGAAGATGGTCGGTACCGTGCAGACCGTGCTGGTGGAAGGCCCTTCGCGCAAGAACCCGAACGAACTGACCGGCAAGACCGAGAACATGCGTTCGGTGAACTTCCCTGCGCCGGCGCGGCTGATCGGCCAGTTCGTGGATGTGGTGATTACCGAGGCGCTGACCAATTCGCTGCGCGCGCGCGTGGTGGCGGAATAAGGTGCGCCGACCAACGGTCGGCACCCACCGGGGTGGATGCCGACCGTTGGTCGGCATGCCTCAATCCAGTCGCTTGCGGAAACGCAGGATCGCCAGGGTCATCATCACCGCGATGAAGGCCAGCAGCGCCAGCGCGTCGTGCCACAGCTCCCACAGCGACGCTCCGCGCAGCATGATGCCGCGCACCAGGCGCAGGAAGTGGGTCAGCGGCAGTACTTCGGCCAGCCATTGCACCGGCCGCGGCATGCCCGCGAACGGGAACATGAAGCCCGACAGCAGGATCGACGGCAGGAACAGGAACAGGGTCATCTGCATCGCCTGGAACTGCGAGCGCGCGCGCGTGGAAATCAGCAGCCCCAGTGCGAGGTTGGCCAGCACCAGCAGCACCGCGGCCAGGTAGATATCGAGCAGGCTGCCGCGGATCGGCACCTGGAACAGCCAGGTGCCCAGCACCAGCACCAGCGTGGTCTGCAGCAGGCCGATGGCTGCATAGGGCAGCACCTTGCCCACCATCAGTTCGCTGCGCGACACCGGTGTGGCGATCAGCAGCTCCATGTTGCCGCGTTCGCGTTCACGCACCACCGCCACCGCCGTGAACATCACCAGGGTCATGGTCAGGATCACCCCGATCAGGCCTGGCACGATGTTCACCGCCGAACGCCGCTGCGGGTTGTAGAAGCTGGTCACGCTGATTGGACCATCGGCGATGCTGCCTTCGCGCAGCGGCCGCGTGTTGCTGGTCGGTCGCGTCTCCAGCGGCACCTGCGCCAGCTGGATCGCCGCGCTCTGCACCACGGTGTCGCTGCCATCAACCAGCACCTGCACCGCCTCGCGTCCATCGAAGCGACGGCGCTCGAAGTCGGCCGGCACCACGATGCCGACACTGATCTCGCCACGCCGCAGCGCCTGCATCAACTGGTCGGGCGTATAGGCTTCGCTGCGCGGCGTGATCACGCCGGTGGCGACCATGTCCTGCACCAGCGCGCGTGACGCCGCACTGCTGGCCTGGTCGGCGACACCTGCGTCGAGGTGGCGCAGGTTGAGATTGATCGCGTAGCCGAACAGCAGCAGCTGCATCACCGGAATGCCGACGATCATCGCCAGCGTGATGCGGTCGCGGCGCAGCTGGCGCAATTCCTTGAGCATGATCGCCCACAGCCGGCGCAGGTTCATGCCGCTGGCTCCCGGCCACGGCCGCGGGTGGCGGCGACGAAGACGTCTTCCAGGTTCGGCGCCACCGCCTCGATGCGGGCCTGCGGGTCGGCGCTGGCCAGCGCGCGCCGCAACGCTGGCGTATCGGCGGCCGCCTCGCTGCACAGCACGCGCAGCTGCGTGCCGATCTGTGCCACGCTCAGCACGCCGGGCAGCTCAGACAATGCGCGGCTGGCCTGCCGCGGCTGCGCCGACGTGACCTGCAGCGTGCGGCCGTCCAGCCGTGCACACAGTTCGGCCGGCGTGCCATCGGCGACCAGCGCGCCTCGATCGAGGATCGCCAGCCGGTGGCAGCGCTCGGCTTCGTCCATGTAGTGGGTCGATACCAGCACGGTGGTACCGGCGTCGGCAAGTTCAAACAGGGCCTCCCAGAAATCGCGGCGTGACTCCGGGTCAACCGCGCTGGTCGGCTCGTCCAGGAACAACAGCTCGGGCGCGTGCACGACGGCGCCGGCCAGCGCCAGGCGCTGCTTCTGGCCACCACTGAGGGTGCCGGCCAGCTGCGGCTGCCGGTCCAGGAGACGGTACTGCTGCAGCAGTTCGTCGACCCGCTGCCGGGCCTGCGTACGCGGCAGGTCCTGGATGGCGGCGAGGAATTCCAGGTTCTCGCGCACCGAAAGGTCTTCATACAACGAGAAGCGCTGGGTCATGTAGCCGATGCGCCGGCGCAGTGCCTCGGCCTGCTCCGGCACGGCCAGGCCGAGCACCTCGATCTGGCCGGCGCTCGGTTCCAGCAGGCCGCACAGCATGCGGATGGTGGTCGACTTGCCCGACCCGTTCGGGCCCAGGAAGCCATAGACCTGGCCACGCGGCACGGTCAGGTCGACATTGTCCACGGCCAGCAGATCGCCGAAGCGGCGGGTCAGGCCCTGGGCATGCACCGCGATGTCGTTGCCGGTGTTCAGAAGGTCACCTGCACCGGCATTCCCGCCGGCAGCTTCCGCATGTCGGCGGCGTCGTCCACTTCGATCTCGGCGAGGTAGCTCAGGCGCGCGACGTCGTCACCGGTCAACGCGTAGTACGGCGTAAATGACGGCTCGCTGCGGATCGAGCGCACATGCCCCTTCAACGCAGTGCCCTGCCCTTCCAGGTGCACCTGCGCGACCTGCCCGACCTTGACCTGCAACCGCAATGGCTGCGGCAGGTAGACGCGCGCATAGGGGCGCTCGCCGACCAGCATCACCGCCAGCGGCGCGCCGACCGGCGCCTGGTCGCCCTGCCGGTAAGGCAAGGCATCGACCACGCCGTCGCGCGGCGCACGCAATTGCAGCTTCTGCAGGTTCACGGCCTGCACTGCCTGTTGCGCCTGCGCGGCATCGGCGGTGGCCTGGCCCTGGGCGATATCCTGCACACGGCTGCCGTGCACCCGCTCCAGCCAGGCCTGCTCGGCAGCACGCACGCTGGCCTCGGCATTGCCGGCGGCGGCACGTGCACGATCCAGCTCAGCGGCGGCAATCAAGCGCTGCTGTGCCAACGGCTGGACCCGTCGGTAATAGGCACTTGCTTCGGCAGCCTGCGCGCGCAGCGCGGCCAGTTGCGCCTGGGCCTGCGCGATCTGCTCCTGGCGTGGGCCGATCTTCAGTTCTTCCAGCTGCGCCTGCGCACGCGCCGTATCAGCCTGCGCTGCGGCGAACTGCGCGTCGCCGCGGGCCGGGTCGAGCTGCATCAGCACGGCGCCGGCCTTGACCTGCTGTCCCTCGCGCACCTCCACCGTGGCGATCACTTCGGCCGCCGGTGCCGGCACCGTGATCCGGTCCCACTCCAGCGTGCCCAGTGCAGTCGGTGTCGACTGCCCACACCCGGCAAGCAGGCCGATGCCCGCCAGTCCGATTCCTCGCATCCCGTTGCCGATGCCCATGCCATCCCCTCCTGCGACGGCGACACGGTGCCATGTGCCCCGTGCACCCTCAATGATTCCGATCAGCCCTGGCGGTTTTTTCGCCACGCGCGGGCACGCCTTTTGCTGCAAGGCTCCGCACCACCTATCCACAGGTTGATTCGGCATCATTCCACAACCGTTGTGGAAATCCGCCAGCGCGCGGCTTTGTTGCTCGCCCGGCAACGAAACCTGCACTGTCGTCACGATGAATGCCCCCGTGCAGGCCCCCCGTGGCAGTGTTGCCGAAGCGACGAGCGACCATGACGTTTTTTTCACCAGGACCTCATGGGCCTTGTGGCACAAGCATTGCGAGGGTCTATCCACAGGTTTTCGCGCGCCCCGTCCACACCGGGTGTGGAAAACGCTGTATCGACCGTCTGCTGGCCGTGTGCCCCGCACGCGCGCTACCCTTGTCTCCCCTGAATACACTGCGGTGGAAGGCGTCCGCCCCACCCGAAGCAATGAAAAGCATCGAGCATCGAGACTTCACCCTGTCGCCGGAAGACAACGAACGGCTGGCCAACCTGTGTGGCCCGTTCGACGGGCACCTGCGGCAGATCGAACTGAAACTCGGCGTGGAAATCGCCAACCGTGGCTTCGTGTTCCGCATCAGCGGGCCGAACGAAGCCATCGTCGAGGCGCAGAAGCTGGTTGAAGCGCTGTACGCCGAAGCCGGCGAAACGACCTTCGACAACCACGCCATCCACCTGCGCCTGGCGCAGGCCAATGTCGAGCAGATCGCCGAGCGCTCCTACGAAGCGCAGGAGGTGGCGATCAAGGTCAAGCGCGGCACGGTACGCGGGCGCGGTGCCAACCAGGCCCGCTACCTGCACCAGATCGCAACCCACGACATCAACTTCGGCATCGGGCCGGCCGGCACCGGCAAGACCTTCCTGGCCGTGGCCAGCGCGGTCGAAGCACTGAACGAATCGCGGGTGCAGCGGCTGATCCTGGTCCGTCCCGCGGTGGAAGCCGGCGAGAAGCTGGGCTTCCTGCCCGGCGACCTGAGCCAGAAGGTCGATCCCTATCTGCGACCGCTGTACGACGCCCTGTACGAGATGATGGGCGTGGAGAAGGTGGTCAAGCTGCTGGAAAGGAACGTCATCGAGATCGCGCCGCTGGCCTATATGCGTGGCCGCACGCTCAACGATGCGTTCGTGATCCTGGACGAAGCACAGAACACCACCATCGAGCAGATGAAGATGTTCCTGACCCGCCTCGGCTACGGCTCCACCGCGGTGGTCACCGGTGACCTGACCCAGACCGACCTGCCCAAGCACGTGAAGTCGGGCCTGCGCGACGCCATCGATGTGCTGCGCGACGTGGAGGGTGTCAGCTTCACCTTCTTCGAATCCCGCGACGTGGTCCGCCACCCGCTGGTGGCGCGTATCGTCAGCGCCTACGACCGCCGCGACCTGCATCAGATCCAACCTGGAGCAACTCCATGACCCGTGGTCCCGTGCGACTGGACGTCGCCGTCAGTTATGCCCTGCCGCGTGCCGGCCTGCCGGCGGCAGTGAGCTTCCGCAGGTGGGTGGCTGCCGCGCTGAAGGGCCGCATCCGCGAGGCCGACCTGGCCATCCGCGTGGTCGACGCCAAGGAAGGCCAGTCGTTGAACCGCCACTACCGTGGCAAGGACTACGCCACCAACGTGCTCAGCTTCCCGGCCGAAGTGCCCGAAGGCCTGCCCAAGGGCGTCAAGTTCCCGCTGCTCGGCGATCTGGTGATCTGTGCACCTGTCGTAGCGCGGGAGGCCGACGAACAGGGCAAGGCGCTCAACGCCCACTACGCGCACCTGACCGTGCACGGCGTGCTGCACCTGCTCGGCTGGGACCACGAGGACGACAAGGAAGCCGAAGCGATGGAACAGCTGGAACGGGAGATCCTGGCCGAGCTGGGCATCGACGACCCCTACGCGGGCGAGCGCTGACACCGGGCCCTGTTCCGAGCCCACGCACTCACGGAAGAGGAGCGCAGCATGACCCTGCCCGCACTTGTGCTTGCCGCGCTACTGCAGTCCGGGGCAGGCCTGATGCCCGATCCTGACCGTCCCTCACCGTTCCCCGCCAGCGACAGCGAGGCCGACATCGCCGCAAAGATCGCCGAACTACGGGCGTTCTTCGGCAGCAGCGAGCGCGACACCCGCAACATCGTCGCCACTGCCCAGCAACGGGCACTGATCGAGCGCCTGGAAGCGCGGCACGCGGCACGTCTGGCCGGCATATGGGTGGACAATGCGAGGGGCTGGAACGTTGTCGTGCGACTGACAGGCGCCGCACCCGAGGCCGATGAGACACATCCAGGGGCGGATGGCCCGCAACGTGTGCGCTACATCACCGGCGCCGCGATGACCGAAGCGGAGATGACGCGCCGCCTGCACGCACAGCAGGACTGGCTGCGGGCCCAGCTGCCCGACCTGTTCGGCCATGGCCTGGATGTCAAGACCGGGGAGCTGGAGGTGGAGCAGCGGGATACCCCAGCCAACCGCGCGACGGCGGCGGCCGTGCGTGACCACCTGCAGGCGCGACTGGGCTACCCGGTCAGGCTGCGCTGGTACCCAGCGGCCACGCGCTGGAATCCGCCCTGACTGCGCCACGGCTGGAGTGCCAGCCCATGCGCTGAGCTACTGTTCAACACCGGCCAGGACGCGGAAGGAAAAAGGATGAACCCAGGGAACAGCTTCACGACGTTTGCGATGGCCCCCGGCCTGCTCGCGGGCCTGCTGGTGCTGGGCGCTTACACCTTGCGCCGCATCAGCGCCCGCGACCCCGGCGGCAGGCACTGGCTGCTGCGCAGCCTGGCCCTGCTGTCGCCCGTGTGCCTGCTGGCCGGGCTGGCGATCGGCATGTTCGGCCCGCACCTCACAGGTAGAGCTGAACCCGCCCACCTGCCGGGGCTTTGGGAAACGTCGATGGTGCTGATACTGGTCGGTGCCTTGACCCTGCCAGTACTGTGGCGAACGCTGCTGCAGCAGTGGCTTGGCAGGCCGGCCAATGCACTCCCGTTCTTCCACGCCAGCCGCACCTCGCTGCTGGTGCTGTTCGTGCTGGCCGTGATCTACATGAAAGTGGCCAGGACAGCCGCGGCGGAACTGATGCCCTGGCTGACCAGCCCGGGCCTGTGGCCGGCGGTGGCGCGCATCGCGGGGCAATCGATGCAGGTCGCCATGCTTGCGGTTGTGCTGACTCTCTCACTGATGGTCGTACGGCGGGCGATGACCGGTTTCCTGCGCCTTCTCAGCGGGCTGTTCCGGCGCTCGCCGGGGCTATGATGGCGGCCCCTCGCCTGCGGAAACCGACTGTGTCACTGCGCTGCTGTCTGCCCCTGCTCTGTGCCCTCGCCGCTCCCTCCGCCTTCGCCGCCCGCCTGGACCTGCCGGCCCTGATCGAATGCCGCCAGGGCGTGGCCGAGCAGGCCGCGCTGGCGCCGCTGCTGGCCGATCCGCTGAAGGCCGTGGCCCAGGGCCTGCAGCCGCTGCCGCAGGGCAACCAGTTCATGAGCGAGTTCCGGCTGGCCAGCCCGATCACCGTCTTCGGCCAACAGACCGATCGGGTGGCGGTGGCCGGCGCCAGCGTCATGGCCGTCCTCGACCAGGCCGACCCACGCCCGCTGGCCAAACGGCTGGAATTGGAGACCGGCTACGACCAGGACGGCAAGTTCATGGCCGGCCGCGAGCTGGTCAGCCGCGACGTGACCGACCCGAAGACCGGCGAGGCCCAGATCGAGTCGATCATCCTCAGCGTCTCCACCGTGGCCTCCCACCCGGGCAAGACCCTGGCCGGCTGCACCTACAGCCTGGACCTGCCCGAGGAGGCGCCGGCCGCGGCCGCCCCAGCCCCGGCCACCGGCAGTCACTGACAGGCCGTCACATCCTGCTAGACTTGGGTCAACGCCCGGCCTGCCGGGTGCCTTTTTTCCAGAGATGTCAGAAGACGACAGTAGTAGCTCCCCTGCGGAGCACAGTGAAAAGAAGCGCGGCTGGCTTGAACGCCTGACCTCCGCCTTCTCCGGCGAACCCCATACCCGCGACGAGCTGGTCGCTGTCCTGCACACCGCGCAGGAAGAGGGTCTGATCGCCGCCGATACCCTGAAGATGATGGAAGGCGCCATTTCGGTGGCCGAGCTGACCGTGGGCGACGTGATGATCTCGCGCTCGCAGATGGTCTCGCTGCCGGTTGAAGCGCCCTTCCTGGAACTGATGAAGCAGGTGGTCGAATCCGGCCATTCACGCTTCCCGGTACACGGCGAGAACAAGGACGACATCCTTGGCATCCTGCTGGCCAAGGATCTGCTGCGCGGCGTGGTCGCCGACAACGGTCCGGCCAACGTGCGCGAGCTGCTGCGCCCGGCGGTCCTGATCCCGGAAGCGAAGAAGCTCAACGTGCTGCTGAAGGAATTCCGCCTGTCGCGCAACCACATGGCCATCGTGGTGGACGAGTACGGCGGTGTCGCCGGCCTGGTCACCATCGAGGACGTGCTGGAACAGATCGTCGGCGAGATCGACGATGAGCATGACGAGGCCGAGGATCCCTCGGCGCAGATCGCGATCCAGTCCGACGGCCAGTACGTGGTCGACGCGCTGACCCCGATCGGCGACTTCAACGAGCGATTCGGCGCGACGTTCTCCGACGAGGACTACGACACCATCGGCGGCCTGGTCACCGAGGCCGTGGGCCACCTGCCGGAAGTCGGTGACGAGCTGGCGCTGGACCGCTTCATGTTCCGCGTGGCCCGCGCCGATGCGCGCCGGGTACAGGCCTTCCACGTGACCGTGCTGCCGCCGGACGCGCAGGACGACGCTTGAAGCGCCGCGGCCTGATCCTCATGGTGTGGCTGGCACTCTACGTGCTGGCCATGGCCCTGCCGCTGGCCGCCTTCGCGCAGCCGGCGCCGGCCACACCTGCCGTGCCCGCGGCCAGCGCTGAAGCCCCTGCTCCGCGCATCGGCGTGGTGACCATGCAGCCGGGCACGGTATTCTTCGAACGCTTCGGCCATGACGCCATCGTGGTGGTCGATCCGCTCAGCGGTGAAGCGACCTCGTACAACTTCGGCTACTTCGATCCGTCCGAGGACGATTTCATCAGCCGCTTCGCGCGCGGCGACATGATGTACTACCTGGTGGCGCTGCCGCTGCAGCAGGACCTGTCGTACTACGACGAGACCGGCCGTGGCGCCAGCGTGCAATGGCTGGACCTGCGCCCGGACCAGGCGCGCTCGCTGGCCGCCGGCCTGGCCGAGCGGGCCAAGCCGGAAAACGCGCGTTACCACTACGATTACTACACCGCCAACTGCGCCACGATGGTGCGCGACACGCTGGACAAGGCGCTCGGCGGCGGCCTGCAGTCGCAGCTGTCGGGGCGCTCGCGTGGCAACACCTATCGCAGTGAATCGGTCCGTCTGGCCTCGCCGGCACCCTGGATGTGGCTGGGCTTCGATGTAGGCCTCGGACCGTTCGCCGACCAGCCGCTGTCGCGCTGGCAGGAAGCGTTCGTGCCGATGCGCCTGGCCGATGCCCTGCGCCAGGCACGCAACAGCGATGGCCGGCCGCTGGTGCAGTCCGAACAGGAACTGTTGCCGCACCGTATCGATCCGGAGCCGAAGGAGTTCGCACGCCGCTGGTGGCCGTGGCTGCTGTGTGGCCTGGTGATCGCCGCTGGCGTGCTGGCGCTGCGCAACCGCCCGCGCCTGCTGGCCGGGCTGGCCCTGCCGTTCTGGCTGCTGTGCGCCCTGTTCGGTGGCGTGCTGGTGTTCCTGTGGGGCTTCAGCATCCACTACGCCGCATGGGCCAACCGCAACCTGCTGCTGCTTTCGCCACTGGCCGTGCTGCTGCTGCCGGGCGCGATCGCACTGCTGCGCCGGCGCGTGCCGGGACGCATGTTCAGGATCGTGCTGTGGCTGCTGGCGGTACAGGCGGTGGCCGCGCTGGTGCTGCACTGGCTGAGCCTGCAGGCGCAGTACAACGTGCAGTGGATCGTGCTGCTGCTGCCGGTCCACGTGGCACTGGCGTGGGTGCTGGCGCGTCGTCCTCACTTGTCCGAAACACGGCCCTGAAGCACGATGGCGGGCATGTCATTGCCCGCCTCCGCTTCCGCCCCCGCTTCGGCCAACCCTACCTGCGTCATCAACTGCGTCCACTACGATGACGAGGGCAAGCGCCACGACATCAGCCTGGATGCCATCAGCGATGTCATTGCCAGCGGCAACGGCTTCGTCTGGGTCGGCCTGTACGACCCCAACGAAGACGTGCTGCTGAAACTGCAGGAAGAATTCTGCCTGCACGACCTGGCCATCGAGGATGCGCGCAACGCGCACCAACGGCCCAAGGTCGAGACCTATGGCAACTCGTTGTTCGTGGTGGTGACCACCGCGCAGATGGTCGACGAACGCATCCAGTATGGCGAAACCCATGCCTTCCTCGGCCCGCGCTTCCTGGTGACGGTCCGCCACGGCGCCTCGCTGTCCTACGCGGCGGTGCGCGCACGCGTCGAGCGCGAGCCGCAGCTGCTGAAGATGGGCCCGTCGTACTGCCTGTACGCGGTGACCGACTTCGTGGTCGACAACTACCTGCCGATCGTGCACCGCTTCCGCGACACCCTGGACCTGCTGGAAAAGGACATCTTCGCCGACACCTACAAGCGCAGCACGGTGGTGCGGCTGTACGAGCTCAAGCGCGAACTGAACAAGATGCGGATGGCGGTGGCGCCGTTGCAGGACGTGCTGGCGCAGCTGCGCCGCTACCAGGGCGAACTGATTCCCGATGAAGTGAAGCTGTACGTGCGTGACGTACATGACCATGCGGTGCGCATCAGCGATGTGATCGACACCCTGCGCGAGATGCTGGGCACCGCGCTGAGCGTGAACCTTTCGCTGGTGACACTGGCGCAGGGCGAGACGGTCAAGCGGCTGGGCGCCTGGGCTGCGCTGCTCGCCGCGCCGACGCTGATCACCAGCTGGTACGGCATGAACTTCAGTCACATGCCGGAGCTGAGCGAACCCTGGTCGTACCCGCTGATGATCGTTGGCGTGGGCGGTGTGTGCGTCGGGCTGTACCGGTTGTTCAAGCGCGCGAAGTGGTTGTAGGGCGTATCGACCAACGGTCGATACCCACCAAGCACGGCACATGCCCCGCTTCTGGTAGTGCCGGCCGCTGGCCGGCAACCCGGCAATGCCGGCCGGCGGCCGGCACTACCGTTCGGGATCAAGCCACGTAGACGGTCTTGATGTTCATGAACTCATGGATGCCATGGTCAGCCAGCTCCCGACCAAAGCCTGACTGCTTGCTGCCGCCGAACGGCAGCCGCGCGTCGCTCTTGACGATGGCGTTGACGAACGCCGCACCGCATTCCATGCGCTGCGCGAAGCGCTCGCCGCGTACCGGATCGCCGGTCCACACGCTGCCGCCCAAGCCGAAGCGGGTGTCGTTGGCCACGCGCAGTGCCTCGGCCTCGTCCTTGACCCGGATCACTGCGGCCACCGGCCCGAACAGCTCCTCGTCATACGCCGGCATGCCCGGGCCGACCTGGTCGAGCACCGTGGCCGGATAGCCGGCATGGGTGCCGGCAATCGGCTCACCACCGATCAGCACCCGCGCGCCCTTGGCCACGCTGGCCTGCACCTGCTTGTGCAGTTCGTCACGCAGGTCGGCGCGAGCCATCGGCGCCAGCGTGGTGCCCCGCTCATCGGGATCCCCGTACTGGCGCTCGCCCGCCGCCTGCACAAAGCGACGGGTGAATTCATCGGCCACCGCCTCGACCACGATGAAGCGCTTGGCCGCGATGCAGGTCTGCCCGCTGTTGTCGAAGCGCGACTTCACTGCCGCGGCCACGGTCTTGTCGAGGTCGGCATCGTCGAGCACCACGAAGGCATCGCTGCCACCCAGCTCCATCACCGACTTCTTCAGCTGGCTGCCGGCATTGGAGGCGATCGAGCGCCCTGCCCGCTCGCTGCCGGTCAGCGTCACCGCCTTCACCCGTGCGTCGCGCAGCACGTCGGCGGCCTGGTCGTTGTCGATGTGCAGCACGTCGAACACGCCATCAGGCAGGCCGCCGTCACGGCACACCGCCAGGATCAGGTCGGCGCACTGCGGCACGTTGCTGGCGTGCTTGAGCAGGGCGACGTTGCCAGCCATGAACGCCGGGGCGAGGAAACGGAACACCTGCCAGATCGGGAAATTCCACGGCATCACCGCGAACACGCAGCCGATCGGCTCGTAGCGCACGTAGCTGCGCTGGGCTTCGGTATCGATCAGCTGCGGCTTGAGATAGTCGGCCGCGTGATCGGCATAGTACTCGCAGGCGGCAGCGCACTTGTCGACCTCGGCCAGCGCCTCGGCCTTGAGCTTGCCCATCTCGTGGGTCATCGCCTGCTGCAGGTCGTCGCGCCGCGTGCGCAGCTGCGCGGCGATCTGGCGCAGGATGGCGCCGCGGTCCTGCAGCGAGCGATCTGCCCAGCCCGGAAACGCATCGGCAGCGGCCTGCAGGCGCTGCTCGATGTCGGCTGCGCCCATCAGTTCATGGCGGTAGGTCACCTGTCCGGTGGCCGGGTCGACGATCTCGACGGTCATGGGGGATCTCCATCTGGAAGACCCCCATTGTGCGCCGCCGGCTGTGAGCCGGGTGTTGCCGGCGTTGTCGGCAGACCGTGTCCTCAGCCGTTGTCCTGCCGCGCCAGCTGCAGGTCGCGCTGGCGCCGCTTCTCGGCGCGGGCGTTGATGTACCAGCCGATCACCGCGGCGATCGACACCGCCGACACCAGCAGCGTGGCCAACGCGTTGATCTTCGGGCTGATGCCCATGCGCACCGAGGCGAACACCTTCATCGGCAGCGTGGTCGAGCCCGGGGTGGCGACAAAGCTGGCCACCACCACGTCATCCAGCGACAGGGTGAAAGCCAACAGCCAGCCCGCCACCAGCGCCGGCGCGATGATCGGCAGGGTGATGCGACCGAACACGGTCAGCCGGCTCGCCCCCAGATCCATCGCCGCTTCTTCCAGCGACAGGTCCATTTCCTGCAGCCGCGAGGACACCACCACGGTGACGAAGCACAGGGTGAAGGTGACGTGGGCGATCCAGATGGTGGCCAGGCCGCGTGCCGGGAAGCCGGGAATCGCGCCCATCGAGGCCAGCAGCGCCATCAGCGAGAAGCCCAGGATCACATCCGGCATCACCAGCGGTGCGGTCACCAGCGCGCCGAACAGCGGCTTGCCACGGAAGCGCTTGAAGCGGGTCATCACCATCGCCGCCAGCGTACCCAGCACGGTAGCGGTACAGGCGGTCCAGAACGCCACCACCAGGCTGGTCCACATCGCATCCATCAGCGCGCGGTCGGCGAACAGGTCGCTGTAGGCACGGGTGGAGAACCCGGCCCAGACCATCGCCAGCCGCGAGCTGTTGAACGAATAGAACATCAACAGCAGGATCGGCAGGTACAGGAAGGCGAAGCCGAGCAGCAGCACGCCCAGCCCCAGGCCCTTTGCGCTACGCGGGCTCATGCCTGCTTCCCTTCCAGCAGGCGCTGCTGGGAACGGTTGAACAGCAGGATCGGCACCAGCAGCAACAGGATCATCGCCACCGCCATCGCCGAGGCGCCCGGCCAGTTGCGGTTGTTGAAGAACTCATTCCACAGCTGGCGGCCGACCATCAGCGTTTCCGAGCCACCCAGCATTTCCGGGATCACGAATTCACCGATCGCCGGAATCATCACCAGCATGCAGCCGGCGATGATGCCCGCTTTGGACAGCGGCAGGGTGATGCGCAGGAACGCCTGCCACGGCCTGGCACCGAGGTCGTAGGCCGCTTCCAGCAGGCGGTGGTCATGCTTGACCAGATTGGCGTACAGCGGCAGCACCATGAACGGCAGATAGCAGTAGACGATGCCGATGTAGGCGGCGGTCGGGGTGTCGATCAGCTGCAGCTTGGGCAGACCCATGCTGGTCATCAGCGATTGCAGGCCGGTGAACTGCAGGAACTGGTCGAGCAGGCCATTGCGGTCCAGGATCGCCTTCCACGCATACACGCGGATCAGGAACGAGGTCCACGACGGCAGCACCACCAGCATCATCGCCACGTTGCGAGCGGCGGGCGACAGGCGCGCGATGGCATAGGCCATCGGATAGCCGATCAGCAGGGTCAGGAAGGTCGAGATCGCCGCGATCTTGATCGAGCTCAGGAACGCCTGGGCATAGATCGAATCGCGGAACAGCGCCAGGTAGTTTTCCAGGTTCAACTTCAGCGAGAAACCGCCGTCGGCGTACTGCAGCAGCCAGGTGTACGGCGGCGAGCCGACCCGGCTGAGCGAGAAGCTGATCATCAGTACGATCAGGAACGGCACTGCGAAGAACAGCAGCAGCCACAGGTACGGAATGCCGATCACCGTGGCACGCAGCCCCGGCAGCCAGCGCTTCAGGCCGGCGGTGCTCATGAGGTGAGCACCACGCCGTCGTTGTCGCGCCAGTGCACCCACACCTCGTCGCCCCAGGTGAGGCCATCACTGGCCCAGCGCTGCGAATTGGCGAAGTTGGCCAGCACCTTGGCGCCGCTGGGCAGGCGCACGTGGTAGACCGAATGGCTGCCGAAGTAGGCGATGTCCTCGATCACGCCCTGGGCCTTGTTGGTGTGCCCTTCCGGTTCGTCCTTGCCGATCATCACCTTCTCCGGGCGCAGCGCGAACGCGACCGGCTGCCCTTCATAACCGGTGATGCCATGGGCGATGTAGATCGGCGCCGGGAACAGCGGCGAGCGTACGGTCACGTACTCCGGCAGGTCCTCGTCGATCACCCCGTCGAACAGGTTGACCGAACCGATGAACTCGGCGACGAAGCGGTTGGCCGGCTGCTCGTAGACCTCGTCCGGCTTGCCGACCTGCTGGATCCAGCCGGCATCCATCACCGCGATGCGGGTGGCCATGGTCATCGCTTCTTCCTGGTCGTGGGTGACCATCACGCAGGTCACGCCCGACGATTCGATGATGCTGACCAGTTCCAGCTGCATCTGCGAGCGCAGCTTCTTGTCCAGCGCGCCCATCGGCTCGTCCAGCAGCAGCAGCTTCGGCCCCTTGGCCAGCGACCGCGCCAGCGCCACGCGCTGCTGCTGGCCGCCGGACAGCTGGTGTGGCTTGCGCTTGCCCAGGTGGCCCATCTGCACCAGGTCGAGCATCTCGCCGACGCGCTTGCTGATCGCGTCCTTGCCCAGGCCATCCTGCTTCAGGCCGAAGGCAATGTTCTGCTCGACCGTCATGTGCGGGAACAGCGCATAGGACTGGAACATCATGTTGACCGGCCGCTGGTACGGCGGCAGCGCATCCAGGCGCTGGCCATCGAGGGTGATGCTGCCCTTGGTGGGCGTCTCGAAGCCGCCCAGGCAGCGCAGCAGGGTCGATTTGCCACTGCCGGAGCCACCGAGCAGGGCAAAGATCTCGCCCTTGCGCACGTCCAGGTTGACGTCGTCGACGGCGACGAAACCGTCGAATTCCTTGCGCAGGTCACGAATGGAGAGATAGCCGGGCACACCGGTCGTGTCAACGACGGCGGCTACCGGCTGGGCTTCAACGGGCATGGGGGCTCCGGGAGCGGGCGGTGGACAGCGGCCGCCATTCTAACGGCCGGGGGGCCCAGGGGATATGACGGCGGCAGGCGGAAGCGGCCGCTGGCCGGCTCCGGGGGCCCCAGGAGTGTCGGTTTTCCCCCGCCATGGTGGCCTGCCCGCGCAAAGGCCCGGGCTCCCCGGGACGACCCTGCGGCCGTCCCGGCCAGACACCACAGGCGACGCCTCGATCTGCAACGTTTTTCAGAACCGGATCTGTTGAAGGCCCGGGGCATTCCCCGCGCAATGGCCCTGGTCAAGGCCTTGCATGGACCCACCCTCGTGACTTCCCCGGACAGCCCCTCCCCTTTCCCGCCCCGCCTGCCGGGCTCCCTGCCTGCAAGGCTGCCGCTGGTCATCATCGGCGCCGGCCAGGCCGGGCTGTCCCTCAGCGCGCTCCTGCAGGAAGCCGGCGTCGAGCATCGCGTGCTGGAGGCCGAAACCGTAGGCGCCAGCTGGCAGCGGCGCTGGGAGTCGTTCCAGACCAACACCGCCAACGCGACGATGGCCCTGCATGGTCATGCCTATTCCGGCGATGACCCGGATGGCTTCATGGGCGCCCCGGAGGTGATCCGGCACCTCCGCGACTATGCCCACGAGCGTTCCCTGCCGATCAACGAGGGATGCGGGGTGCATCGGGTTGGGCCTGGGCCCGGTGGCTACGCCATCCACAGCAGCCAGGGGCTGATCCATGCCCGCGCGGTGGTGGTCGCCACCGGTGAATACCGCCGCGCACGGATGCCCCGGGTCCCGTTCGCGCCCGCGCCAGGCCTGACCGTGCTGCACTCGGGCGACTACCGCAGTGCCCGCCAGCTGCCCGATGGCGCCGTGCTGGTCATCGGGGGTGGGCAGTCCGGCGCGCAGATCGCCCAGGACCTGCGCGACAGCGGTCGCAGCGTGCACTGGTCACTGGCCCAGCGGCATTCGCATACCCGCCGGCTGCGCGGCAAGGACTCGATGACCTGGTGGGACATGGCCGGGCGCATCCACCAGCATGTGAGTGAGGCGGCCGCCGTACTGGCCGGGGAACCGGATGCGCTGCGCAAGGCCCGCACCGCGGAGTTCCCGCTTATTTCCGGCAAGGGAAACGGTGGCCTGGGCAGCTCGATCAGCCTGCTGGCGATGCACCGCGCGGGCATCAGGCTGCTGGGCCGGTTGCAGGGCTTCGATGGAAACGTCGCCCGCTTCGCCGATGTGCGCCCGCAGCTGCGTACCGCGATCGAGGCCACGCAGGCCGAGTACGCCTATCTCGATTCGCTGGCCAGCGCGTACTACGCCACGCGTCCCGAGCCACGCACCGACGATGCCCGCTACATTCCGGAGGAGGTCTATCTGCACTGGGAGCCGGACGCCGCCCCGCGTGAACTGGATCTGCAGGCGGAAGGCATCCGCTCGGTGGTGCTGGCCACCGGCTTCGTCGCCGAATGGCCCTGGCTCGACGTACCGGGCGCGCTGGATGCACATGGCTACCCGCTCGGCGACTTCGGTGTTTCACCGCAACCGGGGCTGTTCTTCATCGGCATGCACAACCTGCAGCGGATGAGTTCATCGTTCCTGTGCAACGGCGGTCGCGATGCACGCGACCTGCTGCCTGCCATCCTGCGGCACCTGGGCCGAAGCGGGAGTACCGGCATCGACCCAGGGTAAGGCAGCCGCCGGGCATGACCCGGCGGCACCAGGCCGGCTCAACGGCCGGTCTTCACCTCGGTCCACAGCCGGGTGTAGAGCTTGTCGGTTTCCGGCGTGTTGATCGAGTACGTGAACATCTTCGCGGCCACGTCGGCCGGCGGGTAGATGGTCGGGTCGGTACGGATCGCCTCATCCACCAGCGGGGTCGCGGTCGGCACCGGGTTGGCGTAGTGGATGAAGTTGGTGTTGGCCGCGGCAACCTTCGGCTGCAGTAGGTAATTGATGAAGGCGTAAGCGGCCTCCGGATGCTTGGCGTCCTTCGGGATCGCCAGCATGTCGAACCACTGCGGGGCGCCTTCCTTCGGGATCGAATAGGCCACGTGCACGCCATTGCTGGCTTCCTCGGCGCGGTCGCGGGCCTGGATGATGTCACCCGACCAGCCGACCACCAGGCAGGTGCCGCCATTGGCCAGCGAACCCACGTACTGCGAGGAGTGGAAATTCTGCACGTACGGTCGGATCGACTTCAGCAGGTCGGCCGCCTTCTGCAGCTCGGCCGGGTCACCGCTGTGCGGGTCCAGGCCCAAGTAATGCAGCGCGATCGGGATCATGTCGGCCGGCGTGTCCAGGATGGTCACGCCGCAGTCCTTCATCTTGCTGATGTTCTCCGGCTTGAACACCAGGTCCCAGCTGTTGGCGATGTCGGTGCTGCCACCGAAACGCTGCTTCAGCATCTCCACGTTGTAGCCGATGCCGGTGGTGCCGATCATGTACGGCACGCCGTACTGGTTGCCCGGGTCCTGGGTGGCGATGCGCTTCATCACCGCCGGATCGAGATTGGCCAGGTTCGGGATCTTGCTCTTGTCCAGCGGCAGGAACACACCGGCCTGGATCTGGCGACCGAAGAAGTTCAGGGTCGGCACCACCACGTCGTAGCCGCTGTTGCCGGCCAGCAGCTTGGTCTCGACCATCTCATCGCTGTCGAACACATCGTAGGTCACCTTGATGCCGCTCTCCTTCTCGAAGGTCGGGATGGTGTCCTCGGCGATGTAATCGCTGTAGTTGTAGACGTTCAGGACCTGGCTGTCCTGCGCGCCGCCATTGCCACCGCCACAGGCGGCGAGCATGGCGGAGGCCAGGCCGAGCGTGAGGATACGCAGCTTCATCGGGTGCTCCAGAATGCGGGAAGGGGGGCCGGCGGGGCCGGCGACGGGTGCCAGCCTACCCCCCGGCGGCGGATTTTTCTATTCCGGATGCTTAGACGTTCAGCAGCAGGAACTCGCGCTCCCACGAGCTGATGACACGGAAGAAGGTCTCGTATTCCTTGCGCTTCACCGAGATGTAGGCCCGGCAGAAGCGTTCGCCCAGCAGGGCCTGCAGTTCGCTGCACTGCTCCAGCCCATCCAGCGCTTCGCCCAGCGAGCGCGGCAGGTTGTAGCCCAGTTCCTTGGCGCTGCCGGTCACCGGCGCATCCGGTGCCAACCGCTCGCGGATGCCCAGCAGGCCGCAGGCCAGGGTCGCCGCCATCGCCAGGTAGGGGTTGGCGTCGGAACCGGCGAAGCGGCTCTCCACGCGCATGTTTTCCGGCGTGTCCAGCGGCACGCGCAGGCCACAGGTGCGGTTGTCGAAGCCCCAGTGCACGTTGCTCGGCGAGACTTCGCCGAACACCAGCCGGCGGTAGGAATTCACGTTCGGCGCGAAGAACGCCATCGCCTGCGGCGCGTACTTCTGCAGGCCGCCCAGATAGTGGCCGAACACCGGGCTGAACTCGCCTTCGGCATCGGTATCGCCAGCGAACACATTGCTGCCGTCGCTCACCCGCACCAGGCTCTGGTGGATGTGCATGGCACTGCCCGGCTCGTTCTCCATCGGCTTGGCCAGGAAGGTGGCATACACGCCGTGGCGCATCGCCGCCTCGCGCATGGTGCGCTTGAACAGGAACACCTGGTCGGCCAGGTCCATCGCATCGGCATGGGTGAAGTTGACCTCCAGCTGCGCCGCACCGGATTCGTGGATCAGCGTGTCCACATCCAGCTTCATCGCATCGGCGTAGTCGTACATCAGGTCGAGGATCGGGTCGAATTCGTTGACCGCATCGATCGAGTACGACTGCCGCGCGGTTTCCGGGCGCCCGGAGCGGCCGGCCGGTGGCAGCAGCGGGAAGTCCGGGTCGGTGTTCTTCTGCACCAGGAAGAACTCAAGCTCCGGCGCCACCACCGGCCGCAGGCCCAGCTCGGCGTAGGCCGCCAGCACGCGGCGCAGTACGTTGCGTGGCGCCAGCTCGTGCGGCTCACCGTTCTTGGTGTAACAGTCGTGGATGACCTGCGCGGTGGCGTCGGCCGCCCACGGCACCATGCGCACCGTGTCCGGATCGGGACGCAGCATCATGTCCGAGTCCGACGGCGAGGTCAGCTCGTAGTAGTCATCAGGGAACTCGCCGGTGACGGTGGTGGCGAAAATGCCTTCGGGCAGCCGCGTACCGTAATCATGCGAGAACTTGTCGGCGGGAATGATCTTGCCGCGCGCGTTGCCGGTGATGTCCGGGACCAGGCATTCGACCTCGGTGATGCGCCGCTCCTTCAGCCAGCGCAGCAGGCTGCTTTCCTGCGGTGCGGGGGGCGTAGCCGTCTTGCGCGGGCGCGTTCGGGAACTCATCGGGAATCCAGTCGGTTCTGTTGGTGCTGCCGGCAAGCTTGGCCGAACGCACGGAAAATAGCGTGATAGAACGGCGAGTCCATGACACGCCACTCCGGGTGCCACTGTACGCCGAGCACGAAACGATGGCGTGGGCTGCGCGCTGCCTCGACCAGTCCATCATCGGCCCTGGCCTCGACCTGCAGCCCGTGTGCCAGTCGGTCGATGCCCTGCCCGTGAACCGAATTGACCTGTGCGCGGTCACCGCCTTGCCACTGCGCCAGCCAGCCATCCGCCGCCAGGGCGACCGCATGGGCCGGCCCGTACTGCACATCAACCGGCGCCTTCGGGTCTTCACGATGATCCGAAAGACCGGGCGCCGCGTGCACCTGCGGATGCAACGTGCCACCCAGCGCAACGTTCAGCTCCTGCAGGCCGCGGCAGATCGCCAGCACCGGCAGGTCCAGCGCCAGCGCCTCGTGCAGCAGCGCGAACGCGTTGGCGTCACGGGCCGGGTCATGCGGATTGCCCGGCCAGCTGCGACCGCCGTCGTAATGCTGCGGTTCGATGTTGCTGACCGCACCGGTCAACAGCAGGCCATCGAGCCCCTGCAGCCAGTCGCCGGCCGGCAGCGGCGGCTGCACGCTCGGCAACAGTACCGGGGTCACCTCGGCGGCCTCGGCCAGCGCGCGCACGTACTTCTCGCCGGCCACCGCGAAACGGTGATGGCCGAGCACGGTGCTGTCGGTGGGCAGGCCCACCCAGGGCAGGCGGCGCATGGGAAAACTCCTTGGCGTGCCGACACGTTACCCGCCGTCAGGCGAAGGCGGCAAGTCGTCGCCGTCACACCATGGCTGTCACGCATCGGCGAAACTACTCGGGTGAATGCTGATCGTCCTCCCCCGCTCTCCTCCACCGCACTGCGCCCGCGAGGCCTGCGGTGAGTGCCGCGTTCCCGCCCAGCTGGTATGCCGCCAGCCTGCCCGAACCACCCGCGCTGCCCCCGCTGCAGGGCGAGGTTCAGGCCGATGTCGCAGTGCTTGGTGCGGGCTACACCGGCCTGACCGCGGCCCTGGAACTGGCCTCACGTGGCCAGCGCGTGGTGGTGCTGGAGGCGCAGCGGATCGGTTGGGGCGCGTCCGGCCGCAATGGTGGCCAGGCGCTGGTCGGCTACGGCTGCGAGGTGGACGAACTGGAGCGTCAGCTGGGTCGTGATGATGCACGCCACCTGTTCGACTGGTCGCGCGACGCGGTGCAGGCGATGCGCACGCGCATCGATCGCCACCGCATCGACTGCCATTGGGTTGAAGGCCACGCCAGCGTGGCCATCCGTGAACGCCACGAGCGTGACCTGCGCGCCAACTGCGAGCACCTGCAACGCCACTACGACTACCCCATGCAGTGGTGGGGCCGTGACGCTCTGCGCGCGCAGCTGGACAGCCCGCGCTACCGCGCCGCGATGTTCGACCCGCTCAGCGCACACCTGCACCCGCTGGCGTATGCACGCGGTCTGGCCGATGCAGCGCGCGCGGCAGGTGTGGTCATCCACGAGAATTCGCCCGTCGTGCGCATCCAGCGCGGGCCACGGCCGAGCCTGCACACTGCCCAGGGCAGCGTGCGCGCCATGCATCTGGTGGTGGCCGGCAATGCCTGGCTGCAGGGCCTGCTGCCCGAGCTGGAACGGCGGATCATGCCGGTGGGCACCTATATCGGTGCCAGTGAGCCACTGGGCGCAGAACGTGCCCGCGCCCTGATCGGCAACAACATGGCCGTGGCCGACACCGCCTGGGCACTGGACTACTTCCGCCTCAGCCACGACCACCGCCTGCTGTTCGGCGGCCGCGCCAGCTACTCGGCACTGCCCCCGCCCGGCCTGCGCGGGGTGATGCAGCGACGCATGCACGACGTCTTCCCGCAGCTGGCCGACGTGGTACTGGACCAGGTCTGGGGTGGCTACGTGGACATCACCCGCAACCGCGCCCCGCACTGGGGCCGGCTGGACGGCAACCTGTACTTCGCGCAGGGATTCTCCGGCCATGGGGTGGCCGCCGCCGGACTGGCCGGCGAGGTGATCGCCGCCGCCATTGCCGGCCAGAGCGAGCGTCTGGACGTGTTCCAGCGCCTGCGGCATGCGCCCTTCCCCGGCGGCCGGCTGCTGCGCACGCCCCTGCTGGTGGCGGCGATGTCGTGGTACAAGCTGCGGGATGCGTTGTGGTAGCCGGGCCCTTCCCAGCCACATAATCGGCGCAGGAGCTGGGGAGCACGTGGATGCAGTGGTGGAAGGACGGCCTGCTGGTGAGGATACGGGTCAGCCCAGAAGGGCTGGCGCTGGCGCTGCTCTATGCCCTCGCCTGCTGGGGAGCGCGCAAGCTGTCACTGGACCAGTTCTTCCTGCCTGCCGGCGTGCGGGTGGCCGCGCTGTTGCTGTGCCCGCCGCGTCTTTGGCCCTACCTGCTGATGGGTGAATACGCCTACTTCGCGCATCTGCGCATCCCCCTGATCAGCAAATACAACCTGACCTGGGTAATCCTGGCCTCGGTGTTCCTGATGCCTGCCGTGATGCTGATCGTGCGCCTGCACCGGAAGCTGCTGGCACGCACCACGATCGTCGGCGTGATCTCCATTGCGGTATGCGCCGCGACGGTCGTCAGCCTGCTCAACCTCGGAATCTCGTATGTGATGTGGGCACCGTTGCATGAAGAGACATTACTCACCAATGTGCTGCGCTATGCGCTGGGCGACTTCACCGGCATCCTGATCCTGGCACCCCTGGCATTGCTGTGGATCCGACGCGCCGAGGAAAAATGGACAACCGGGTCTGTCGCGGCCACGGTCGCAGCACTCGGCGCCATGCTGGTCATTGGCCTGCAGGCGACGCCGGTACCGGCCTCGATCACGGCCCCCGGCTCGCTGCAGCTGCTGTTGATCCTGCCTATTCCCGCGATCGCACTGACCTGCCTCCTGGGATGGCGCGGTGCGGCCATCGGTGTCGCCGCCGTTAACATGATTCTTGGCCTCAGCACCCCCGCCGACCATCCGACCGCATTCGACCCGGCTACCTTCGCTACCCAGCAGGCCATGGCCATCGCCAGCATCGCCCTGCTGTTGCTGGGTGCGCGCATCACCCACTTCCAGACCCAGCACCGGCTGCACGAGGAAGATGGTAGAGCGGCCCTGCAGCTTGCTCGGAATTCACACCTGGCCAGCGAGATGGACCTGCGTGAGCGCGCGGCCCATCTGCGCCAGCTGGGCGATGGCATGGACCTGTCGCTGAACGAAATGGTGAACTGGCTGCATGCGCAGGGTCATCACGCCGTGGCCGACAGCCTGCGGCATACCTCGGAGGTGCATTCGCGCCTGTTCCGGGCCCAGGCCAGCATGATCTATCCCGCCGCCCTGGAACAGCTGGGCCTGTACGTGGCGTTGCAGGCTGGCGGGGTGCGCGAGGCATGGAATGCTACGCATCGCATCGGCCAGCCGAGGTTGAAGGGTGACCCCTGCGCACTCGGGGTCGGCCTGCAGCTTGCTGCCTATCGACTCGTGGTCGATGCGGTCTCGCTTCTATTGAAGTGCGAGTGTGGACAGATCTCGGTCAGTATCCGCTGCGGAAGCTCCTTCCGGAAGCGTGGTGCCTTCATCTGCGTGGCTCTTCTGGACCGCCACGCATCACTGGGAAGCCGTGCAAAGGCGCTGGCAAACGAGCAGCTGCTGGGCCGAGTGCTCGCACACGCTGGCCACATGGACCTGAGTGGCAACAGGCTCAGGATGGTGTTGACCGAAGCACGGGACGCTCCCCGCCAGGCAGGCACTACTGAAGCCTTGAGGGAAAGCACACGCTCCATGGACACTGGCGTCCCCCGGGCCGCGATCTGACTATCCCGGTGAAAGGAGCTGCAGATCATTGCGCGAAAGTGATCTTTGGTCGGCGCCGAACCCACCCCGTCAGGATCTGGCGCCGGCGTGCAATTGCGCCCCCCTGCTTCCATCGATACTGTCATCCAATGGCGCGTCATGGCGCGTTCAAGCAACCCGCACGGCCGCTGCCAATGTCACGAGCAAGGGAGGCTCGGGTTTGGACCGATTCAAGAAGGCAGTTGAACTGAGCTTCCGTATCCGGCCAGCCGGCATCGCACTCGCGGCCGTCTATGCGCTGAGCTGCCTCGGCTCGCGTCAGTTTTCGCTGGATCAGTTCTTCCTGCCGGCGGGCATCCGCGCAGCGGCACTGCTGATCGTCCCGACCCGCCTGTGGCCCTACCTGCTGCTGGGCGAGTACGCGTACTTTGCAACGCTGCGCATCCCCATGATCGACACCTACGGCCTGGATTGGGTCATCCTGGCTTCGACGCTGCTGATGCCGATGGCGATGCTGGTGGTCTACCTGCATCGGATGAGAATGCCGTCCGAAGCAGCCACCGGTCTGTGGCTGCTGTCGCTGTCGTTCTGCACAGCGTTGTTCGTGCCGGGTCTCAACCTGGGCATTTCATATGTCCTATGGTCGAACCCACCACCCAGCAACCTGCTGGACGCGGTCGACCGGACGATCTTTGGCCACTTCGCCGCCATCATCACCCTGGTGCCGTTGGCATTCCTCTGGTCGCGGCGGCAGGCCGACCCCGGTTGGACAGACCGTTTCGTCGCCCCTACCGCCTCGGCGATCCTGGTGATGCTGGTGCTGGGCCTGTGCATGCAATTGACACGCGCCGACGCCCACACGACGCGGACACACATGGTGCTGCTGGCCGCCCTGCCCGCCATCGCCCTGACCTTCATGCACGGGTGGCGCGGCGCAGCCATCGCGATTCCGTTGTTGAACCTCCCCCTGCACGGCGCAACGCCCAGCACTGGCCTGCCTTCCTCGTTCGACCTGGGCACGTTCACCACCCAACAGAACATGGCGGTGATGAGTGTCGCACTGCTGGCACTCGGTTCCAGCATCAGCTATCACCATCAGCGCGCCCGGTCCCGCGGCCTGGCCGAGGCAACCACGCTGCGCCTGGCACGCGGCTCACTTCAGACCAGCGAGCGTGAGCTGCGTGAACGGGCCGTCCACCTGAAGCACCTGGGCGAGGGCATGGACAATTCGCTCAGCGAGATGGTCAGCTGGCTGAAGTCCCAAGGCCACCATGCGGTCGCAAACAGCCTGCAGCACGCGTCGTCGGTACATTCACGGCTGTTTCGCGAACAGGCCAGCCTGGTCTATCCCACCGGACTGGAGCACGTCGGGCTCTACATCGCGCTTCAAGCCGGCGGTGCATGCGAAATCTGGAACAACACGCATCGCGTCATTCCACCCAGGCTGGCGGGCAATCCCTGCCTGCTGACCGTGGATCTGCAACTGGCCATCTATCGCTCGCTGATCGAGGCGGTTTCACTTCTGCTGGAACTGGAAACCGGGCAGGTCTGCGTGCGCGCCCGAAGCGGTCGGGCAGGCAAGCATCGCGGCATTGTTGCCGTGGTGAGCCTGCTCGATCGTGGTTGTCCGCTTTCCACGCGTACCACCCAACAGGCCGTCGAGCGCCTGGCCGGACGGATGCTTGCCTACGGCGGAACGGTCCACTGCCGCGGCAATCGTCTGCGGCTGGTCCTGCATGAACCGATCACCCACGCGTCGCCAGCGGCGGCCTGACGCGGAATCTGGCCCGGCGCGCAACGTTCGCCGCTAAAGTTACACCCTAAACCGCCGTTATCCGTGCCGAGCCCCTCCCTCGTGAGCCACCGCATCATGCCCGTCCTGCCGCAGGCCGCCGTCGATGGCGACCTGGCCGATCCGCTGCCGCAGCGGATCCTGCTGGTCGAAAACTCCCGCGCCTTCACCGGCATGCTGCGCGAGGCCATCGAGCAGCGCCTGGAACTGCCGGTGGTGATCGCCTCCACCCTGGCCGAGGCCGACCGCCTGCTGAGCGAAGGTGGCGGCTGGTTCCTGGTACTGACCGGGCTGGTCCTGGCCGATGGCGACCGCGACGCGGTGGTCGAGTTCTTCCTCAAGCGCGACCTGCCCACCGTGGTGGTCAGCGGCGTCTACGACGAGGACCTGCGCAAGCGCGTGCTGCAGCAGCAGATCATCGACTACGTGCTGAAGAACACTCCCGGCAGCATCGATTACCTGGTGTGGCTGGTGCAGCGGCTGGAGCGCAACCGGCGCATCGCCGCGCTGGTAGTGGACGACTCACCGTCCGCGCGCGGTTACGCCGCAGCCTTGCTGCGCATGTACGGCCATGAGGTGCACGAAGCGGCCGATGGCAACGAAGGCCTGGCCGCGATCGAGGCGCATCCGGCGATCCGCCTGGCCGTGGTCGACCAGGAAATGCCGGGCATGCAGGGCGTGGAGTTCACCCGCCGCCTGCGCACCCTGCGTTCGCGCGACAAGGTGGCGGTGATCGGCATCTCCGGCAATACCGATGCATCGTTGATTCCGCGCTTCCTGAAGAACGGCGCCAACGATTTCCTGCGCAAGCCGTTCTCGCGCGAGGAATTCTTCTGCCGGGTCTCGCAGAATGTGGACCAGCTGGAGCTGATCGGCACCCTGCAGGACCTGGCCACCCGCGATTTCCTCACCGGCCTGCCCAACCGCCGCTGCTTCCTGGAGCAGAGCCAGCGCCAGCTGCCGCAGCTGCAGCTGCACGGCCAGTGCGTGGCGGAGGCGATGATCGACATCGACCACTTCAAGCACATCAATGACACCCATGGCCACGAAGCCGGCGACGATGCGCTGCGCGCGGTGGCCGGCGCGGTGGCCACGCATGCACGCAGCCACGACCTGATCGCGCGCTTCGGCGGCGAGGAATTCTGCCTGCTGGTGCCGGACATGGAACAGGACGAGGCGCTGCTGTACTTCGAGGAGCTGCGCCAGCGCATCGCCGCGCTGGAGGTGGACATCGGCACCGCCACGCTGCGCATGACGGTCAGCATCGGGCTGTGCTGCCTGCGCCCGCAGCGCGATGCACTGCACCGGCTGATCTCCGAAGCCGACCGCCAGCTGTACCTGGCCAAGGCCGGTGGCCGCAACCGGGTCAGCTGCACCACGGTCGCCAGCCCGCTACGCCCACGCGAGCCGGCGCTGCCCTGACCGGTACGCTTTGATCCAGATCAACGCCGCCCGCGCCGGGCGGCTCTACAGTCCGCCCCGACATACGCATGAAGGGGAGCCGGGGATGGCACTACTGGTCTGGCAGGACGATCTGAACATCGGCATCGATGTGATCGACCAACAACACCGCCGCATCATCGAAATGCTCAACCACCTGCACGTGGCCCAGGCCAGCATGCAGCGTGCCGCAGTGGGTGAAGTGATCGACGAGGTGGTGGACTACACCATGTCGCACTTCGCGTTCGAGGAAGAGCTGATGGAGGAAGCGGGCTACCCGTTCTGTGCCGCGCACAAACGCGTGCATGAGGTCTTCATCAAGCGTGTCTCGGAGTACCGCATGCGCTTCCAGGCCGGCGAGGACATCAGTGACGAGCTGCGCACCATGCTCTCGCGCTGGCTGTTCAACCACATCCGCGGCGACGACCAGGCCTATGCCGAACAGGTCAAGGCGCACCTGAACCAGTTCGCCCGCGAACACCAGGGCGGCGGCTGGCTGGGTCGCACGCTCAAGCGCTTCTTTGGTTGAGCCGCAGCGCGCGCCGGTGCAGTACCACCAGCGCGCACAGGGTGGCCACCGCGGTCAGGCACAGGTAGTAACCCACCGCAACCAGGCCGAAGCGCTCGGCCAGCCAGGTGGCCAGGTACGGCGCCGGTGCCGCACCGAGGATGCCGGCCAGATTGAAGGACAGCGAGGCACCGGTGTAGCGCACCTCCACCGGGTAGATCTCGGCCAGGAAGGTACCGCAGGGGCCGTAGGTCAGCCCCATCAGGAACAGGCCCAGGCACAGGAAGGCGGTGACCAGCCACGGGCTGTGCGGCTGGAACAACGGTGCGAACAGTACGCCGAAGCCGACGATCAGTACGCTGGCAACAATCATCGTGCGCCGCGTGCCCCAACGGTCGCCATAGCGCGCCGACAGCGGGATGCCCAGCGCGAAGAACAGCATGCCGGCCATCTGCATCAGCAGGAACTGCTCGCGGCTGTAGCCCAGCACCGCGGTGCCATGACCGAGACTGAACACCGTCATCAGGTAGAACAGCACGAAGGTGGCGAAGGCGCCCAGCGTGCCGAGCAGCATCGGTACCGGGTGGTCACGCAGTACCGTCCACATCGGCAACCGCACCGGCGCCTTGCGCTCCAGCGCCTTCTTGAAGTCCGGCGTCTCGTGGATGTTCAGGCGCACCCACAGGCCAAGGCCGACCAGCAGTGCGCTGGCCACGAACGGAATGCGCCAGCCCCACTGCAGGAAGTCGTTCTGGCTCAGGCAGCGGCCGAGCACGAGGAAGATGCCGGCCGACAGCAGGAAGCCGAGCGGTGCGCCCAGCTGCGGGAACATGCCGTACCAGGCGCGCTTGCCCGGCGGCGCATTCTCGGTGGCCAGCAGCACCGCCCCACCCCACTCGCCGCCCAGCCCCAGGCCCTGGCCGAAACGGCACAGCGCCAGCAGCGCCGGCGCCCACAGCCCGATCTGCGCGTGGGTCGGCAGCAGGCCGATCAGCACCGTGGACAGGCCCATGGTCAGCAGCGCGGCGACCAGGGTGGCCTTGCGGCCGATGCGGTCGCCGAAATGGCCGAACACCGCCGAGCCGACCGGACGCGCGATGAACGCCACCGCGAAGGTCGCCAGTGACTGCAGCAGGGCCGCCTGCTCACTGCTGTCCGGAAAGAACAGGTGCGGGAACACCAGCACGGCGGCCGTGGCGTAGATATAGAAATCGAAGAATTCGATGGTGGTGCCGATCAGGCTGGCCAGCAGGACACGACGGGGGGAATTCACGGGCGGCGCGGCAGCAGTGATCGTCGACATCGGCAACACGGGTAACGGCGGATCGCCCGATTCTGCCACGGGCCGATGGCCGCACGGGACGATGGTTTCAGCCGACACCGATGCCAACGGAATTTTTCCGGCCGCCGGCTAGGCTGCGCCACCGGTCCCTGCATGGATGCCTTGCCCATGGCTGCAGTTGCGTTGTCATGCTCCGATTCGCCGAAGCTGCCGCGGATGGCGGCGTGGCTGGTGGTACTGCTGGTGCATGGCGGGCTCGCTCTGTGGCTGCTGGACAGCGGCCGGATCGAACTGCGCAGCGGTGAGGGCCCGCGGATCTCGCTGCATTGGCTGCCACTGGAACCGCCGGCGCCGGTACCTCAACAGCCCGCCTCGCCCTCCGCAAAGATGACGCGTCCGGCCGCATCGATGATGCCCCGCCCTGCTCCGGTTGCACAGGCAGAGAGCGCCCTGCCTGCCCCGGGGAACGTGGCTGCAGTGGCGCCACTGATCCTGAGCCTGCCTGCGGGCAGCATCGACGGTGGTGACGGCATCAGCGCAGCTGGCGTGGCGCCGCGCCTGATCGGTCGGCGCGAGGTCCATCCTGCGTTCGGGCCTCGCCGCAATTACTTCCGGATCCGTCGGCAGATGAGCCCCGAGCAGATCGTGCATGGCGTGGCGCAACTGCTGGGGCTTTGGCCGCCGGGATACATCGTCGACCCGTGCGAACTGGGTAAACAGGACATGGACTATTTCCAGAACGCGGTCGAAGACGCCGACCGCGACATGCTGCGCGCGGCAGTGCTGCAGGTGAGTGCCCGCTGCCGGTAGCTCGACGGCTGTCTGCCTTCTGCAGAGTCAAGCAACGCTCGACTGCTCTTCGCGAGAAGCAGTCGAGCAGGGCTCGACGCTACAAAGAACGAACAGCGGTCAAGCAGCCACGTCGTTACAGCTGGATCCAGGTGGCCTTGATCTCGCTGTACTTGTCGAACGCATGCAGTGACTTGTCGCGCCCATTGCCGGACTGCTTGTAGCCACCGAACGGTGCGGTCATGTCGCCGCCATCCCAGCCGTTCACCCACACGCTGCCGGCGCGCAGCTGGCGTGCGACGCGATGGGCGCGGCCGAGGTCGCGTGTCCACAGGCCCGCCGCCAACCCATAGCGGCTGTCATTGGCCACGCGCACTGCCTCTGCTTCGTCCTCGAAACCAAGTACCGCCAGCACCGGGCCGAACACCTCCTCGCGTGCCAACGCGTGGTCCGGACGCACCTGGTCGAACACCGTGGGCTGCACATAGCAGCCGCCGGCCTCCACCTCGGCCCGATGGCCGCCGAGCAGCAGGCGGGCGCCCTCGCCTTCGGCCCGTGCGATATCGGCCAGCACCTTGTGCACGTGCGCGGCATCGACCAGCGCGCCCATCGGTGCATCGGCCTCCAGTGGATGCTGCGGCTGCATATGCTGGCCGTAGGCAATCACCTGGTGCACGAAGTCCTCACGGATCGAGCGCTGCACCAGCAGCCGCGAGCCGGCGGTGCAGACTTCGCCCTGGTTGAAGAAGATGCCCTGCGCCACGGCCTTGGCCGCTGCGTCCAGGTCCGGTGCATCGGCGAACACCAGGTGCGGGCTTTTGCCACCGCATTCCAGCCAGACCCGCTTGAGGTTGGACCGTCCCGCATGCTCCAGCAGCTTCGCGCCGGTGGCGGTGGAACCGGTGAAGGCCAGCACGTCCACATCCATGTGCAGCGCCAACGGTTCACCGACGCGCGTACCGTGGCCTGGCAATACGTTCAGCACGCCGTCCGGCAGGCCCGCCTCAGCGGCCAGCGCGGCCAATCGCAACGCACTCAAGGGCGACCGCTCGGAAGGCTTGAGCACCACCGAATTGCCCATGGCCAGCGCAGGCGCGATCTTCCAGCAGGCCATCAGCAACGGAAAGTTCCATGGCACGATCGCTGCGACCACGCCGGCTGGCTCGCGCGTGACCAGGCCCAGCTCGTGTGGGCCAGTCGGTGCGACTTCGCCGTACAGCTTGTCCACCGCTTCGGCGGTCCAGCGCAGGCAGCGCACCACGCCGGGCAGGTCGATACGGCGTGCGTCGCGCACCGGCTTGCCCATGTCCAGGGTTTCCAGCAGGGCCAACTCATCAGCGTGCTTTTCCACCAATGCCGCCAAGGCCAGCAACACCCGCTTGCGGTGGGCCGGGCTGGCCTCTGACCAGTGGCCCGCATCGAAGGCACGCCGCGCCGACCGCACTGCGCGCTCTACGTCCTCTGCATCGCAGTCGGCGACCACCGCCAGCACGCGCCCATCAATCGGGCTGATGCAGGCGAAGCGCGCGCCGCTGGCAGCGTCGGTGTAACGACCATCAATGAAGGCCTGTGCGGGTATCGAAAGCTGCTGGGCCAGCACCTGCCAGTGGCTGCGGTCGGGAAAGTCGGCCATGTCGGGCTCCTCGGAACAGTTTCCCCGGTTATACCGGCGCGGCCGCGACTCCGCCGTGACGTGGCTGCGCTACATTTCTCCCATCGGACCCGATGGAGCTGGCATGAAGCGTTCCGCGAGCGACCTGCACGATCTGGCTACCCAACGCCCGGAGTCATTGGAGGCGTACTGGATGCCGTTCACCGCCAACCGCCAGTTCAAGGCCGCGCCGCGTGTGCTGGTGCGTGCCGAGGGCATGCACTACGAGGATGTCGACGGCCGCCAGATCCTCGATGGCACCGCCGGCCTCTGGTGCTGCAACGCGGGCCATGCCCGCCCACGCATCGTCGAGGCCATCGTCGAGCAGGCACGCACGCTCGACTACTCGCCGGCCTTCCAGATGGGCTCACCACCGGCCTTCGCGCTGGCGCAGCGACTGGCCGCATTGGCGCCGACGCCACTGAACCATGTGTTCTTCACCAGCTCCGGCTCGGAGGCGGTGGATACCGCGATGAAGATCGTGCTGGCCTACCACCGCCAGCGTGGCGAGGGCCAGCGCACGCGTTTCATCAGCCGCGAGAAGGCCTACCACGGCGTGGGCTTCGGCGGCATGGCGCTGGGCGGCTTGCCCAACAACCGCAGGGCGTTCGGTCTGCAGCTGGGCGGCGTGGACTACCTGCGCCACACCCTGGACCTGCAGCGCAATGCGTTCAGCAAAGGCCTGCCGCGCCAGGGCGCCGAGCTGGCCGATGACCTGGAACGACTGATCGCACTGCATGATGCCTCAACCATCGCGGCGGTCTTCGTCGAACCCATTGCCGGTTCCGCCGGGGTGATTCTGCCGGCGCCGGGCTACCTGCAGCGCCTGCGCGAGCTGTGCGACCACCACGGCATCCTGCTGGTGTTCGATGAGGTCATCACCGGTTTCGGCAGGGTCGGCATGCCATTCGCCGCACAGCGCTTCGGGGTCACCCCCGACCTGCTGACCTTCGCCAAGGCCGTCAGCAACGGCGCAGTGCCGCTGGGCGGCGTGCTGGCCAGCGACGCCGTGCATGCAACCCTGATGCAGGCACCGCCACAGGCCATCGAGCTGTTCCATGGCTATACCTATTCGGGGCATCCGCTCGCCTGCGCGGCCGCACTGGCCACGCTGGAGGTCTACGCCGAGGAGCGCCTTTTCGAGCGCGCCATCGAGCTGGGCGAGTACTGGCAGGAACGGCTGCATGCGCTGCAGGGCCTCCCCAACGTGATCGACATCCGCAACTTCGGCCTGGTCGGCGCGGTCGAGCTGGCGCCTCGCCGCGATGCGCCGGGCAGCCGGGGCTACGAGGTCTATCGGCGCTGCTTCCACGACGGCGGGCTGCTGGTGCGCTGTACCGGTGACATCATCGCGCTGTCGCCCCCGCTGATCGTGGACAAGGCGCAGATCGACCAGATCACCGGCACGCTGGGCGAGATGATCCGGGCCACTGCCTGAGCCCTGGCCGGCGGCGGCGAGCGGGTACAATGGGCGGTTCCGCTCCTGCTCGCTGCCGTGCCCATGGATATCGTCGTCAAAGAAGAACTCAAGGCCTATATCGACCCGCTGACTGCGGACGAACATGACGCGCTGGAGCGCAGCATCCTGGCCGAGGGCTGTCGTGACGCGCTGGTCCTGTGGGGCAACGTACTGGTCGACGGCCACAACCGCTTCGGCATCTGCCAGAACCATGGCCTGCCCTTCAACACCGTACAGAACACCCGCTTCCAGAGCATGGAAGACGTGCACCTGTGGATGATCGAGCAGCACCTGGGCCGTCGCAGCGTGTCCGACTTCCAGCGCGGCGTGCTGGCGCTGCGCAAGCGCGACATCCTGGCCGCCCGCAAGCAGATCGAGCAGGCGCAGCTGCAGCGCGAGAGCGATGGCACTGCCGACGTCATCGATGAGGCCGGCGAAGACAGCCCGCCGTGGGAGCCGGCACCGAAGATCAGCCGCGCCGAGCTGGCCCGCGAGGCCAAGCTGAGCACCAGCCAAGTCGGCATGATCGAGCGCATCCACGCCCAGGCCGCGCCCGAAGTCGTCGAAGCGGTGAAGGCCGGCGTGATCTCGATCAGCGCCGCCGCCGCCGTGGCCGACCTGCCGGAGGACGAGCAGCGCGCGGCCGCGGCCGGTGGCAAGGACGAGCTGAAGCAGGCCGCCAAGCGCGTGCGTGAATCCAAGCGCAAGCCGCGCGCACCGAAGCCGGACGCGGCCGAGATGGATTTCGAGGAGGCAAATGAGGACGAGATCGCCAGCCGCGATGCCGAGGTGCTGTCGGCGCTGGAGCAGCTGGGCGAGGACGCACCGGCGCTGCGCCGTCGGGTGGTCGCGCTGACCCGTGAGAACGACACCCTGCGCGCGCAACTGGCCGCGCTGCGCAAGCAACTGGAAGCGCTCTGAACCAAGGGGTAGTGCCGGCCGCTGGCCGGCAACGCCATGAACGTATCGGGTGCGTTGAGGATGCCGGCCAGCGGCCGGCACTACCAGATGCTCATGCCGTGCCGGTTAGACTTCCGGCATGACGTCTGCCAACGATCCGCGCCGCGCTCAGCTGCGGCGCCTGAAAGCCCTCGCGCTGGGCCTGCTGCTGTTGATGCTGGCCGGTTTCGCGGTCAGCCACTGGCAGGGCGAGCGCGGCATCTGGGCCTGGGTTTCGGCGTTCTGCGAGGCCGCAGCCGTGGGCGCACTGGCCGATTGGTTCGCCGTGGTCGCGCTGTTCCGGCGGCCGATGGGCCTGCCGATCCCGCACACCGCGATCATCCCGCGCAGCAAGGAACGCATCGGCGACAGCCTTGCGCTGTTCGTGCGCGACCAGTTCCTGGAGCCGGGCGTGCTGCTGGCCAAGCTGCAGGTGTTCGATCCGGCCAGCCGCCTCGGCAGCTGGCTGGCCGACCCGGCACGCTCGCGCATGCTGGCCGACATGGTCCGCGGCTGGGCGCTGCAGGCACTGGATTTCTTCGACGAAACCGCCGTGCGCCGGCAGCTGCACGGCTTCGTTGTGCAGCAGTTGCGGCAGTGGAATGCCGCTGCCACTGCCGGTGAACTGCTGGCCCTGCTGACCGCCGATGGTCGCCACCAGCGCGTGCTGGACGAAGGCCTGCAGCGGCTGGGCCGCTGGCTCGAGCAGCCCGAGGTGAAAGAACGCGCCTCGCAGCTGATCGTGCGTTACATCCAGCGCGAATGGCCGACGCTGTCGAGCACGGTGAACTGGGTCAAGCCGATTGACGAGATCGGCGACAGCCTGGCCGAGCGCCTGGCCCGCGCGGTACTGGAAGAGCTGCAACAGGTGCTGGCCGAGCCGCAGCATCCGCTGCGCCAGGACTACGAGAGCTGGCTGCAGAATTACGTGCAGCGCCTGCGCGAGGACCCGGCCCTGACCGAGCGCATCGAACAGCTCAAGCAGGAAATGATCGACCATCCGGCCCTGCAGGACTACGTGCAGGGGTTGTGGGCGCGCATCCACGCCAGCCTGCGCGCGGACCTGCAGCGCGAGGACTCGGCGCTGGTCGGCCACCTGCAGCGCAGCCTGGGTTCGCTCGGTGCGAGCCTGCAGGCCGACCCGGCGCTGCGCGAGGCCCTCAACCAGCACCTGCTGGAAGGCGCGCAACGCCTGACCGGCCGCCTGCGCGAAGGCGTGACCACGCATATCGCGCAGACCGTGAAGGGCTGGGACGAGCGCCATCTGGTGGAACAGCTGGAACTGAGCGTGGGCCGCGACCTGCAGTTCATCCGCTTCAATGGCACCCTGGTGGGTGGCCTGATCGGCCTGCTGCTGCATGCGGCGACAGTGGTGTTCAGGTTCTAGGCCTCAACGCGCCCTTCGGGTCATCACGCTTGATTCATAAAATGCGAATGCCTATCATTTACTGATCGGTTGTACGCTTAGCCAATCGGGTGCGGAAGACGCACCCATCGCCCGTGTACATCCCCCACCTCTGGACTGCCCGTCTGCGCGGGCCGTGCTTCGTCGATGGGACACGCTGGGCGACATGCGCAGGGCGCAAGGGGGCCGCGGACGCGTTCCATCCCCTCTCCTACCTGCAGGAATGCCGTGGACCGCTCGCCCGCAACCGCCAGCCCCCGCACCTTCTTTTCCAACCCGCGCTGGGGCGTGCTGTCACGCTCGTTGGCCGCGATCTTCGGCGGTTACGCGCTTGCCTCGGTGACCAGTGTGTTCTGCGCCGTGGCCCTGCCCGGCGCCCGTGGCCAGACCGTGCTGACCGGCATGCTGCTGGCCATCCTGGTCGCCGCCTGTGCGGCACTGTGGGCATTCGCCACCCGCAGCGCGCTGCGCGCCTGGGTCGGCATCCTCGCGCCCGCGCTGCTGATGGCCGCCATTGCGCGCCTGATGGGGGCCTGGGCATGAAGAACGGATTCCGCCAGTCGATGGCCTGGCTGCACACCTGGACCGGGCTGCTGGTTGGCTGGTTGCTGCTGCTGATCTTCATGGCTGGCACGGCCAGCTACTACCGCGAGGAAATCAGCCGCTGGATGCGTCCGGAACTGCCGTCCAGCAACGTCAGCATCGACGTCGCCGCACAGCGCGCGGTGGACTACCTGCAGGCCAACGCCGCGCAGGCCGAAAACTGGTTCGTCACACTGCCGCAGCCGCGCAACCCGGCCATGCAGATGTTCTGGCGGTTGCCGCCGGAACTGGCCGATCCCAGCCGTGGCCGCCGCGGTGGCTTCGGCGACGCCACGCTGGACCCCAACACCGGCCAGGCATTGAAGGCGCGCGAGACGCGCGGCGGCGACTTCTTCTACCGCCTGCACTTCGACCTGCACTACATCCCGGTGCTGTGGGCACGCTATCTGGTCGGCTTGTGCGCGATGTTCATGCTGGTGGCGATCATCACCGGCGTCATCACCCACAAGAAAATCTTCAAGGACTTCTTCACCTTCCGCAAGGACAAGGGCCTGCGTTCCTGGCTTGATTTCCACAACGTCAGCGCGGTGATGGCCCTGCCCTACCACGCGATGATCACCTACACCGGCATTGTGACGTTGATGATCATGTACCTGCCGTGGGGCGTGAAGGTGGCCTACCCGCAGGCCGAGGACACGTTCTTCTTCGAGGCCTTCGGCGGCCTCCCGGAAGTGACCGCGCCCGCCGAGGGCCACGCCACGCCGTTGCCGATCGCACAACTGCTCGACAACGCGCGCGCGCATTGGCACGGCGTGGAGGTGGCCGGTTTCACCGTGTCCAATCCGGGCGCGGCCAATGCGGTGATCGACATCCGCCAGCGCGACGGCAAGCGCCTGTCCATCGACACCCCGGCCGTGCGTTACGCCATGGTCAGCGGTGCTCTGCTTGAGGAAACGCCGCCTTCCGGCGGTGCCACCGCCACCCGCGGCGTGCTGTACGGCCTGCACCTGGCGCGTTTTGCCGACTGGGGCCTGCGTGCACTGTTCTTCCTGTCCGGTCTGGTCGGCTGCCTGATGGTGGCCAGCGGCGTGGTGCTGTGGGCGGTGAAGGAACGGCCCAGGCACGCCAAGAGTGGCCGCACCGGCTTCGGCCTGCGCCTGGTCGATGCGCTGAACATCGGCACCGTGGCCGGCCTGCCGATCGCCTTCGCCGCCTACTTCTGGGGCAACCGCCTGCTGCCGCTGGACATCGCCGAGCGCTCAAGTGCGGAGGCCAACGTGTTCTTCTACGCCTGGGCCGGCGCGCTGCTGGCCGCCTTCATCTGGCCGAAGCGGATGATGTGGGCGTGGCAGCTCTACCTGGGCGCGGCCGCGTTCGCACTGGTACCGGTGGTCAATGCGCTGACCACGCATGCGCACCTGGGCAACACCCTGCGCAACGGCGACTGGGTATTGGCTGGCTTCGATCTGTCGATGATCGCGTTCGGCGCGATGCTGGCGCTGTGCGGTTGGCGCATGCAGCGCTGGACGCCACCGCTGAGTGCGGCCGAGAAGAAGAAGCGTGCAGCCACTGCGGCTGCGCCGAAGGCATCGGTGAACACTGCAGACGCGGCCGAAGCGGAGGCCAGCGCATGATGCTGCTGGCGCTGACCCTGTCGTTCTCTGCGTTTACTGCGCTGTCGCTGGCGATGGAAAAGCACCAGCACGACCTGCATGGCAAAGCCGCGGCCACACCCGCACGGCGGGTGCTGTGGCGGGTGCTGGGCTGGGCGCTGCTGGCGGCGGCGTTCGCACTGTGCGTGGCCGACCACGGCTGGGCGATGGGCCCGGTGCTGTGGCTGGGGGCAATGACCCTGGCCGGCGTGACGCTGTCGTTCGGGTTGTATCCGTATCGTCCAACATGGATTGCGCCGCTGGCGATCGCGCTGCCGGTGCTGGGGTTGATGCTGGAATTGCTGTAGCGGCAGGAGGGGGACAGCGGCATCCACGCTTGGCGTGGATCTACAATGCCCGTATGGATAGCATGCTGCAGCGGATGTCTGGAATCGGCTTTTTTTCCCGGTTGGGTGAAACACTGCCCATAACGGCCGGCGTCGTCGCCGTTCGGTCGCTGGCCGAAGCAATGCGGACCATCGATACCGATGGTTTCGAATGGATGCCCACAACACTGGGCGATTCGGATCCGTTTCACGGCGCCCTGCCCCATCCCGCCGAACTGGCCGACGCCCGACGCGAACTCAACCGCACGTTGATGCGCGCGCTTTCGGCACTGGATCTGCCGGCACTGCGCTGCGGTGCACATGACCTGCAGCTGGTGGCGCGCGATGGAGCGATGTTCGCCTTCCGGCAACGCCTGCTGGAGATGCATCTCGGCCTGCCGGCACACTGGGAGCCTGTGCTTGCGCTGTACGAACAGGGCCATTGGCCCCTGGCCCATGCGCCGGGGCGATTGTTGGTGCTTTAGGTCGATCCACGCATGGCGTGGACCTACGGACCAGATGCGGTAATGCCGACCGCTGGCCGGCATCCCGCGGACCTTCCACGGTTCTGACGCAGTTGCCGGCCAGCGGCCGGCACTACCGGGATTACCCCAACCGCTTCAATTCCCACGCGCGATGGATGCGCGCGTTGCGCTCGAAGTCCGGGCCGATGGTGCGCGCGGTGATCTCGCGGCACTGGGCAAATTCGGCAATGGCGTTTTCTTCCAGCTTGAAACGGCGGAAGTTGTTCGAGAAGTACAGCACGCCCCCCGGTGCCAGCCGCGCCACCGCCGCGCGCAGCAGCTTCAGCTGTTCGCGCTGCACGTCGAAGTCATCGGCGCGTGCGGAGTTGGAGAAGGTCGGCGGGTCACAGAAGATCACGTCGTACTGGCCACGGTCGCCTTCCAGCCAGGCCATCGCATCGGCCTGCACCAGAAGGTGCTGGTTGCCGCCCTGCCCGTTCAACGCCAGGTTGTCGTAGCACCACTGCAGGTAAGTGGCCGACAGGTCGACGCTGGTGGTGCTGGCGGCACCAGCCACGGCGGCCTGCACGCTGGCCACGCCGGTGTAGCAGAACAGGTTGAGGAAACGCTTGCCACGCACCTGCTCGGCCATCATCTGGCGCAGCGGGCGATGGTCGAGGAACAGGCCGGTATCGAGATAGTCGAACAGGTTCACCTGCAGCAGTGCGTTGTTCTCGCGCACTACGATGAATTCATCTCGCTGCTCGAAGCGGCCGTACTTGCTGCCGCCCTTGCCGCGCTCGCGCGACTTCATCGAGACCTGCTCCGGCGGCACGCCGAATACTTCGCGCGCGGCAGCCAGCAGTTCGTTGCGGCGGCGGCGCACGTCGTTCTCCGGAATCGCGGCCGGTGCGGCGTATTCCTGCACGTGCAGGAAGGTACGGCGCTTGCCACCGTCTTCCTCGTAGACGTCGATGGCGGCCGCGTATTCCGGCAGGTCGGCGTCATAGGCACGGAAGCAGGTGATGTGCTCGCGGGCGCGCCAGCTCTTGAACTTCTTCAGGTTCTTGCGCAGGCGGTTGGCCACCATCTGCGCACCTTCGCTCAGCTCGCGCGGTTGTGCCGGATCACGGCCCGGCACGGCAATCGGATCGCAGACGATCAGCGCGCATTCCAGCGCACCGTTGAACATCTGGTACTTCTTGCTGGCGCGCAGGCCGGTGGCGAAGGCCAGCTCGTCGTTGCCGCACAGTAGGCTGGCACGCCACTGCGGCACCGCCTTCTGCAGGGCGTTGCCCAGTGCGCGGTACAGCGCCGGATCGGCGGCCAGGCGCTCGTCGTACGGCGGGTTGCAGACCACCGCACCGATCTCCTGCTCCGGCGCGGGCAGGTCGGCCACATCGGCACGGGTGAAGCGGATCGCATGAGCGACGCCCGCGACCTCGGCATTCTCGCGTGCCGCCTGGATCGCGGTCGGATCGATGTCGCTGCCGTGGATGACCGGCTTCAGCGCGGCCAGGCCGGCGGCCTCGCGATCGCGTGCTTCGCTCTGGAGGATCTTCCAGGCCGCCTTGTCGAAGCCCAGCCAACGGCTCGGCGGCAGGCTGCCGTGGCGCATCAGGCCCGGGGCGACGTCGGCGGCCATCAGCGCGCCTTCGATCAGCAGCGTGCCGCTGCCGCACATCGGGTCCAGCAGGCCGCCACCGGCGGCGTGCAGGCGCGGCCACTGCGCGCGCAGCAGCAGCGCGGCGGCCAGGTTTTCCTTCAGCGGTGCCTCGTGGGCGGCGCCACGCCAGCCACGGCGATGCAGCGGGCCACCGCCGAGGTCGATCGACAACGAAGCGCGGCCCTTGCGCAGCGACAGGTTGACGCGCACATCGGGCAGATCGGTGTTGACCGAAGGGCGCTCCAGGCCTTCATCGCGCATGCGGTCGACGATGGCGTCCTTGATCCGCTGCGCGGCGAAGCGGGCATGGGTGATCTTGTCGCCGGACACGTGTGCGTCCACCGCCAGGGTCATCTCCGGCTTGATGTGCTCATGCCACGGCAGCGCACGCACGCCGTCGTACAGAGCCTGCTCGTCCGGGCAGTCGAACTCGTCGATCGGCCACAGCACGCGGCTGGCCAGGCGCGACCACATCACGATCCGCAGCGCCTGCTCCAGTTCGCCCTCGGCGTTGACGCCGGCAATGGTGGCAGTGGCCTTGCCAAGGCCCAGGGCCGACAGTTCATCGGCAAGCAGGTATTCCAGGCCCTTGGCGCAGGAGACGAAGAATTTCACGGGGTCGGTTCGCAGGTGGTCGGGCGCGGCACAGGGGCCGGGCCGGTCGGAAAGGAGGGCCGTAGGCACGGCCGGCAGGCCCGCGCCGGGGGCGGCGGGGCTGCCATTGTAGTCAATGCGGGCGGGCGCGCCGTGCGCCCGGGCTTCACAGTTGCCGCAACAGGCGCTCGAAGGCCTGCGCGGAGGCCTCCACGTGGCGTTCCAGGCGGTGGCCGTCGTCGACCAGCAGCAGCTGCGCCGAACGCGCCTGCGCCCAGGCGATCACCCCGGCGGCCGGGACCACATCGTCATGCCAGGCCTGCACCACGGTGGTCGGCACGGCGGCAGCATCCAGCGCCGGCATCGGGCCCATGGTGGTGGGCGGCACCATCAGGAACAGGCCGGCCACCGGCACCTGCAGCGAGGCGATGGCGGAGATGTAGGCGCCCAGGCTGGAGCCGGCCAGCACCACCGGCCCGTGCCGGGCAGCGATGGCGGCGCGCTCGACCAGGCGGCGCAGGCGGGTCGGCACGTCGCCCACCCGGCTGACCTCGCTCATCGCGTCCAGGTCGGTGTAGTCGGGGCGCTCGTGGGTCCAGCCCAGGCGCTGTGCCACCTCGGCCAGCGCGGTGACCTTGGTCGCTTCCGGGCCGCTCTCGAAGCCGTGGGACAGGATGCAGTGGCCGCGGCTCATGCGTGCGCTCCGCACGAACGGGCCGACAAGGAAAGGGAAGGCAGGTTCATGCCGCAATGCTAGCATCGCCGGATGCCCAACCCGCTCCTGCCCGGCCTGCAGCTGCAGCCCCTGCCCTACGAAGACCGCCTGCCACTGCGCGACCCGGCCACGCTGGAGATGGTGGTGATCCACTGCACCGAGTTGCCCGACCTGGCGATGGCCCGCGAGTACGGCGAGCGTGTGCTGTACGACAGTGGTGCCGGCAACAGCGGGCATTTCTACATCGACCGCGATGGCAGCGTGGTGCAGTACGTGGCACCGGAACGGGTGGCCCACCACGTGCGCGGCATGAACGCGCATACGCTGGGTATCGAACTGGTCAATACCGGGCGCTACCCGCACTGGTTCGACAGCCGTCACCAGGCGATGGACGAGGCCTACACCGAGGCGCAGCTGGAAGCGCTGGAGCGGCTGCTGCTGGCGCTGGTGGCACGCTATCCGTCGCTGCAGCGGATTGCCGGGCATGACCAGCTGGATCGGGAGCAGGTGCCGGCCAGCGATGATCCGACGCTGATGGTGGCGCGCAAGCGTGATCCGGGGCCGTTGTTCCCGTGGGCGCGGGTGCTGGCGAAGATGCCACTGCAGCCGGTTGGGTAAGCGGCAGGGCTGCGCCCTGCACCCGCAGAAGCAACGGCAACGTCAACGTCAAGAGCTGGCATTCCGGGGGATGGCGGGGTGGGTCCGGTTGCGGGGGACGCCGTAAACCCGTCCATGGGGGCTTGGCCGCGGCATCCATGCCGCGGACACCCCCGCAACCGGCCCCACCCCGCCTTCGACAGATTTCTGCCGCTGTTGGTGGGTGCCGACCTTGGTCGGCACGGAGTCGGATCCCGTGGCCACGCAACGGGCTCTGACCCCCGATTTACGCTCGATGGGGTCAGAGCCGTTTTCCGTTGGAAAACGGATCCGAACCCGCGCTTCTCAGGCGCCGGTCGCCACCGGGCGGCTGCTGTCGCTCACCCAACCGCTCCAGGAGTCGGCGTAGATGCGTGCGCCGCTCAGGCCTGCGCTTTCCATCGCCAGCAGCAGGTGGCAGGCGGTCACCCCGGAGCCGCACATCAGCACCACCTGCTGCGGATCACGGTTTCCGATCACACCCTGCAGCTCGACGCGCAGTTCCTGTGCATCGCGCAGCCGGCCGTCGGCGACGTTCAACGCAAACGGACGGTTGACCGCGCCGGGTACGTGGCCGGCGACCGGGTCCAGCGGCTCGACTTCGCCGCGGAAGCGTTCGCCCGCGCGTGCGTCGACCAGCCAGCCCGGCGCGTGCTTCAGGCGTGCGCTGATCTCCTCGGCATTGGCGATCCGGGTGGTGTCGAAACGGCCCGGGTAAGCCGGCAGCGCGGTCACCTCATCCGGCCCCGTCGCCAAAGGTTGCCCTGCGGCCTGCCACGCGGCGATACCACCATCGAGCACGGCCACCTTGCTGTGCCCGATCAGGCGCAGCAGCCACCACAGGCGCGAGGCGGCCATGCTGCCGTCGCTGCCGTCGTAGACCACCACCTGCGTGTCAGGACCGATACCCCACTGGCCGAGCTTCGCGGCGAAGGCATCGCTGTCCGGCAGCGGATGGCGACCATGGCCGACGCGCGACAGATCGGACAGGTCACGATTCAGATCGGCATACACCGCTCCCGGGATATGACCTGCCAGGTACTGGCCGCTACCCGCCTGCGGATCGGCCAGCGAGGAACGCGCATCAACCACGCGCACCGCGGTGCTGGCGGTGGCGCGTGCGTCGACCACGCGGATGCCCTCGCCCAACGCGGCAGCCAGGGTGGCGACATCGACCAGGGTGGTCCACGGCGGATCGATCGGGTTCATTGCACTTGCTCCAGGCGGCGACGCAGGTTGTAGAGAATGGCCGCGGTGGCGCCCCAGATGCGCTGGCCGGGCCAGCTGTACTCAAGGACGTGACGGATGCGGCCGCGATGGTTGATTTCGACCTGGCGCAGGTTGTCCGCCGCCATCAGGTAGTCCAGCGGCACCTCGAACACCTCGGCCACTTCGCTGGGCTGCGGCACCGGCACGAAGTCCGGATCGACCACCGCCACCACCGGGGTGACCCGATAGCCGGTGATCGTCACGAAGGGATCGAGATAGCCCAGCGCCTGCACCTGGCCCGGAGCCAAGGCGATTTCTTCCTGGCTCTCGCGCAATGCTGCCGCCAGTGCGTCGCGGTCGTCGGGCTCGGTGCGGCCGCCGGGGAATCCGACCTGGCCACCGTGCGTGCGCAGGGTTTCGGTGCGACGGGTGAGGATCACCTGCGCGCCACTGGCGCGCGGCACGATTCCCGCGAGCACGGCCGCTTCCACCGGAGGCCCGGGCGGCAGCAGATCGATCAGCTCGCTGCGGTTCCAGCCATCGCCGGCCGGCGGATCGGCCAACGGATGCAGCGCGCGCATCAAACGTTCGTGGTCGGCCAGCGAGCCGCGCAGTGATTGCTGGAGCTGCGCCCGCAAAGGCTGCACGCGATGCAGGATGCGACTGCGTTCGTCGTTGCTCATCGACGGCCACCGTGCGATTTCATCGATATGACGTCCGCAGCCGGTGCACTGCCGGTGCGGATCCAGCGTGCACACTCCGATGCAGGGACTTGCGACAACACGCGCCGTTTCTTCCATTGTTTGCACCCGGCAACAGTAGCGCGAACGGGCTGAATTTGCGCGGGTGGGCCGGTCGGACGGTAGAGTCGACTGTCAGTCGACTCGCGCGCGCAGCGCGGGCGTTTCCCCGATGTGACCCAAGAGCAGTCGACTGACAGTCGACTCTACCGTCAGGCACTGCGCAAACAAAAACGCGCCGGTGGAATCACCGGCGCGTTTGGTTTACTGCTTCGATTTACTTGACGCTGACCAGCTTGATCTCGAACTGCACAGCCACGTTCGGCGGGAACGGGGTGCGCGGGTCCGCACCGTAGGCCTGGTCCGGCGGCAGGGTGACTTCCCACTTCGAGCCGGCCGGCATCTGCAGCAGGGTCTCGCGCATGGCCTTCATTTCGACTTCGCTGACCTTGATCGACGGGATCTGCTGGGCCGGGCGGGCTTCGGTCGGGCGCTGGCCGTACGGGAACGGACCGGCCACTTCCAGCTGCACGGTGCTGGCCTGGGTCGGCTTGGCACCCTTGCCGGCTTCGATCACGCGGTACTGGACGCCGCTCGGCAGCGACTGCACGCCGGCCTTGGCCTTGTTCGCCGCGATGAACTGATCGCTCTTGGTCTTGTTTTCGGCAGCAGCCTTCTCGTACTCGGCCTTGGCAGCCTGGGCACGGCCCTGCTCGCGCTTCTGGAACGCTTCAACGGCCGGCTTCAGCTGCTCGGCGGTGATCGCCGGCTGCTTCTTGGCGTAGGCATCCTGCAGGCCCTTCACCACCGAGTTGATGTCCAGCTGTTCACCACGACCGGTCAGCTCCGCCAGGTTGTTGCCGTAGTCGTAACCGAAGTAGTAGCTCAGCTTGCCCTTTTCGGACGAGACGTCCTGGGCGAAGGCATTGCCCGTCAGGGCCAGGGCCGCGACGGCGACCGCGATAGAACGCAACTTCATCAAACAGTTCTCCAGGGGTGGTAACTCAGGGACGTTCTGCGCCGCCCTGAGGCGACGGGTTAGGATAACGGGCGCAACGTGTAACCGCTACTCACGATGCAGGCTATGACCCGTCTGCGTTCGCGGAGTTCAATATCACTTTTTTTTAACGTTCCAGGAGTTTCCCCGTGGCCGATGCCCTGATCGCTGTCACCGACGACGGCGCCATCCGCACCGTGACCGTCCAGCGCCCGGACAAGCTCAACGCCCTGAACGCCGCGACCCTGCAGGCCCTGGCCGAGGCCTTCAGCGCCGCCGCCGCAGACCCGGAAATCCGCGTGGTGGTGCTGACCGGTGCCGGCCCGAAGGCGTTCGTGGCTGGCGCTGACATCGCCGAGATGAACACACTCAGCGCGGTTCAGGGACGTGATTTCTCGCTGCTGGGCCAGGCCCTGATGCGCCAGATCGAGCGCATGCCCAAACCGGTTATCGCGCGCGTGAACGGTTTTGCCCTGGGCGGCGGCCTGGAACTGGCCATGGCCTGCCACCTGCGCATTGCCGCCGATACCGCCAAAGTCGGCCAACCGGAAATCAATCTTGGGCTGATTCCCGGCTTCGGCGGCAGCCAGCGCCTGCTGCGCCTGTGCGGCCGCGCCGCCACCCTGGAGCTATGCCTGCTGGGTGCACCGATCAATGCCGCACGTGCGCTGGAACTGGGGATCGTCAACGAGGTGGTACCGGCCGACGCGCTGGACAACCGCGTGCAGGACATCGCCCGGCAGCTGGCACGCTCGGCGCCGCTGGCCCTGCGCGGCCTGCTCGATGCGGTGCACGTGGGCGGCGAATGCAGCCTGGAAGCCGGGCTGGAATACGAAAGCGCACAGTTCGGCCTGCTGTTCGCCACCGAGGACATGCGCGAGGGAACCAGCGCCTTCCTGCAGCGCCGCCCGCCGGCCTTCCAGAACCGCTGACGCCATGGCATCCCGACCCAACCCCGCGCAGCTGTTTGCCCGGGTCCAGGCAGACGATCTCGACGGCGCCCTGCAGGCCGGGCTGATGGACTATGTCGCCCGCGCCGACGACGCGCAGTTGCTGCCCGGCCACCCGGAACTCCCGCAGCGGTTGCAGCAGGCCCAGCAGCAGCTTCAGGCCGCCTGGGCGGCACGCGAACGCTACCGCGCCCGTGCGGTGCGACTGGCCCGCCGCGAAGCCGAACGCGACGCGCGGCGCACGCCCGCCCCGGCGCCGGACCTGAAGCCCGCCCTGCCCGCCGCAGCCGCCGCCATCCTCGCCCGAGCCAAGGCCCGCGCCAGCGGCAAGGAGCAGTAATGGCGACCACGAAGAAAACCGCACGCGCCCCGGCGTGGCGTGGCGGCACGATGCCGCGCGCCGACGTGGTGGAGATGTTCACCCGCCTGCGCGAACTCAACCCGCACCCGAAGACCGAACTGGAGTACAGCTCGCCGTTCGAGCTGCTGGTGGCGGTGGCGCTGTCGGCGCAGGCCACCGACGTCGGCGTCAACAAGGCCACGCGCCGCCTGTTCCCAGTGGCCAACACGCCGGCGAAGATCCTCGCGCTTGGCGAAGAAGGACTGAAGCAGTACATCGCCACCATCGGCCTGTTCAACGCCAAGGCGAAGAACGTGATCGCCACCTGCGCGATCCTGCTGGAAAAGCATGGCGGTGAAGTGCCGCGCGATCGCGATGCGCTGGAAGCACTGCCGGGCGTGGGCCGCAAGACCGCCAACGTGGTGCTCAACACCGCCTTCGGCGAGCCGGTGATGGCGGTGGACACGCATATCTTCCGCGTCTCCAACCGTACCGGCCTGGCCCCGGGAAAGAATGTGCGCGAAGTGGAAGACAAGCTGGTGAAGGTGATCCCCGCCGAATTCCTGCTCGACGCGCATCACTGGCTGATCCTGCACGGACGTTATGTGTGCAAGGCGCGCAAGCCGGATTGCCCGGGATGCGTGATCGCCGATCTGTGCCGGTTCAAGGACAAGACCCCGGCCGAGTGACGGCCGCATCCATGCAGGGCGTGGATCGACTGCAACCAAGGCGCAATCCGGGCGTCATACGCAAGCGGGTTCAATGGCAGGCCCTGCCGTGACGGGGCCTGCGGTGGATGTCTGCCGCGCGTGAACTGTCACATTTACGCAATCTTTACCTTCTAGCCTGCGCGCATCTTCCCACCTGCCTGCAAGGCTCCTCTCCATGAAACTGCATCACCAACTCCTGACGGTGGCCGTGGCTGCTGCGCTGTATGTGCCGGCTGCACACGCCGAAGTCGCCATCGACGTGATCGGCGGTTCGGAAATCACCTTCGAAGGCCTGGTCCAGGCCGATGGCAACTGGTTCCACAACGATGTGGTCGACCTCAACGGTGGCGACGCCGGCAACGGCAAGAACAGCGAATTCGAACTGCGTCGCGCCGAGCTGGTGCTGAAGGGCAAGGGCCCGGGCAACGTGGAGTGGGTGGTCGGCTATGACGCCAAGGCCGACAAGTTCCTCGACACCAACGTGAAGTACAAGCTGCTGGGCAACGCCAACCACTTCCTGCAGCTGGGCCAGTTCAAGCAGCCCAACAGCCTGGAAGAACTGTCCAGCACCAAGAACAACGATTTCATTTCCAAGGCAGCGGTCACCAACACCTATGCCATCGCCCGCCGCCTGGGCGGCGCATACAGCTACGGCCAGGACAACTGGTCGGTGACTGCCAGCGCCTTCGGCCGCGAGCTGACCCGCAACCTGGCCCACGGCAGCGGCTACGGCGCGCGTGGCACCTGGGCCCCGATCAATGAAAAGGGCCAGGTCCTGCACTTCGGCCTGAGCTACGTCAACTACGACACCGACGCCGACACCCTGCGCGTGCGTGCACGTCCGAATGCCGACCTCGCCACTGCCCGCCTGGTCGACAGCGGCAACCTGACCGACACCGACCGCGTCAGCACCATCGGTGCCGAAGCGATGTACTTCCAGGGCCCGTTCAAGGCCCAGGCCGAGTACTACACCAGCAAGGCCAAGCGCTACGACCACGACAACTACACCAGCGACGGCTATTACATCAGCGGCGTGTGGAACGTCACCGGCGAGACCTGGAGCTACAAGGGCGGCACCCCGGGCACCGGCCTGCCGAACAACCCGGCCGGCGGCCAGTGGCAGCTGGGCGTGCGCTACGACCACATGGACCTCAATGACGGCAACCTCGCCGCCAACCCGGTTGCCGGTCGCCCGCCGATCGTCGATGGCGTGCTGGGTGGCAAGATGGACATCTGGACCGTGGGCGCCAACTGGTACCTGCGTTCCAACTTCAAGCTGATGCTCAACTACGTGATGGTCGACAGCAAGAAGTACAGCTCCACGGCGCGCGGTTTCGTCAACGATGATCCCAACATCCTGGAAGCCCGCGCGCAGTTCTTCTGGTAAGTCCAGCCCCCTGCGTTGACCCGCGAAGGCACGGCCCCGGCCGTGCCTTCGTCGTTGCATCGGTAGCCGCGCTGCCCTGCCGGCGCAGCGGACGTGACATCGCTCATGACGCGTGTCACGCCCGCGTCATATGACAGACGCGGGGGTGTCACGCAACCGTTATGGAATGTGCACCGAAACGTCGGGCAACCGCCCTTCGACCACCACCCCAGGAGTCTCCCCGTGATCCACGCCTTCAAGTCGCGCGCCGCTGTCGCCATCCTGGCCGCATCGTCCGTGTTCGCCGCCAACGCCGCCGATATCACCGGCGCGGGCGCATCGTTCATCTACCCGGTCATGTCCAAGTGGTCGGCCGACTACAGCACCGCAACCGGCAACAAGGTCAACTACCAGTCCATCGGTTCCGGCGGCGGCATTGCCCAGATCAAGGCCAAGACCGTTGATTTCGGCTCCTCCGACGCGCCGCTGAAGCCGGAAGACCTGGCTGCCGCGGGCCTGGCGCAGTTCCCGTCGGTGATCGGCGGCGTGGTGCCGGTGGTCAACGTGGCCGGCATCGCGCCGGGCGCGCTGAAGCTGGACGGCGCGGTGCTGGCCAACATCTTCCTGGGCAAGATCAAGACCTGGAACGACCCGGCCATCGCCGCGCTGAACCCGGGCGTGACCCTGCCCAACGCCAAGGTCACCGTCGTGCATCGTTCGGACGGCTCGGGCACCACCTTCAACTTCGTCAATTACCTGTCCAAGGTCAGCCCGGAGTGGAAGAGCTCGGTCGGTGAAGGCACCTCGGTGCAGTGGCCCGCCGGCATCGGCGGCAAGGGCAACGAAGGTGTTGCCGCCTATGTGAAGCAGATCAAGGGCGGCATCGGCTATGTCGAACTGTCCTACGCGCTGCAGAACAAGCTCTCCTACACCGCGATGAAGAATGCCGCCGGCAAGTTCGTGCAGCCGAGCGACACCTCGTTCGCAGCCGCTGCCGCCAGCGCCGACTGGGCCAACGCCCGCGACTTCTACCTGGTGATGACCAACGCGCCGGGCGCCGAGTCCTGGCCGATCACCGCCACCAACTTCATCCTGGTGCAGAAGACGCCGAAGAATGCTGCCAATGGCAAGGCGACCCAGGAATTCTTCCGCTGGGTCTACAAGAATGGCGACGCCCAGGCCCGCCAGCTGGACTACGTGCCGCTGCCGGACAGCCTGGTCCGCCAGATCGAGACCTACTGGTCGCAGAACCTGAAGTAAGCGCGTTCCCCCGCAGGAACGGGGGCGGCGGGTCCTCTCTCCCCCGCCGCTCCCACCCGGGCGCGAGATCCTCGAGATCTCGCGCTCTTCTTGTTTTTGGGGGATGGGTCGTGAAGAGCGCTGCGCTTCCAATCTACTGCCCGGAGTCGGCGCAGGGCCCAGCCCGGGACACGCCATAAACCCCGCTCCGCGGTCCGGCCCAGCCGCTGACGGCTGTGCGTTCGGGCGCTTGCGAGGCAGTGCCTCGCAGGCAAACCGCCCTCACCTTTGGGGGCTCGTCCACGGCATCCATGCCGTGGACGGTCCTGCACGCCCTGGCCCACCGCCTCTCGACTGTTCATCGGGGGCGCGGTGGGGTCATGGAAGGCAGGAGCAAAGGCAGGAGCGTTTGTAGAGACGAGCCCACGCTCGGCTGGGTGCTGGAGCGTGCGGACCAACGGTCCGCACCTACCGAGAACAGGGAGCAGTCGAGCATGGCTCAACTCTACAAGGGCCAACCGACCGTCATATCGGTGCGCAGATCGGGGGTTTCCGGGCACCTGCCGGATCGGCGCCAATCCTGTGAAACCCTTGTCAGAACGTGATCCAGGACACCCCTGTCATGGTCGTAATACGGCTGTAACAAAAACATCATTTCATAGCCGCATCCGCCGACCACGTCGGCTCTTCCCCGCTATGGAGTGACCATGAAACTGCACTCGGCCGGCCTCGCCGCCCTTTCCCTGGCCATCGCCCTGGGCCTGTCGGCCTGCGGTGGCGACAAGCAGGCCGCGCAGCAGCCGGCTGCCGACGGCGCCGCCGCCCCGGCCGCTGCCGGTGCCAAGGTGACCGCCGAAGTGTCCGGCGCGGGCGCGTCCTTCATCTTCCCGCTGGTCTCCAAGTGGTCGGCTGACTACAACACCAGCACCGGCGCCAAGATCAACTACCAGTCGATCGGCTCCGGCGGCGGTATTGCCCAGATCAAGGCCGGCACCGTCGACTTCGGTTCCTCCGACAAGCCGCTGAGCAGCGAAGAGCTGGCCCAGGCCGGCCTGGCGCAGTTCCCGTCCGCCATCGGCGGCGTAGTGCCGGTGGTCAACATCGAAGGCCTGGAAGCGGGCAAGCTGCGCCTGAGCGGCGCCCTGCTGGCCGACATCTTCCTGGGCAAGGTCAAGACCTGGAACGACCCGGCCATCGTCGCCGCCAACCCGGACGTTAAGTTGCCGGAAGGCAAGATCACCCTGGTCCACCGTTCGGACGGTTCGGGCACCACTTTCAACTTCTCCAACTACCTGTCCAAGGTCAGCCCGGAGTGGAAGAGCAAGGTCGGCGAAGGCACCTCGGTGCAGTGGCCGGACGGCGTCGGTGGCAAGGGCAATGAAGGCGTCGCTTCCTATGTGAAGCAGATCAAGGGCTCGATCGGCTACGTCGAACTGGCTTACGCGCTGCAGAACGGCATGCCGTACACCGCCATGCAGAACGCGGCCGGCAACTGGGTCGAGCCGAGCGCGGAAACCTTCGCCGCCGCGGCCGCCAGCGCCGACTGGGCCAGCGCCAAGGACTTCAACCTGGTCATCACCAACGCTCCGGGCGAGCAGGCGTGGCCGATCACCGCCACCAACTTCATGCTGATGCAGAAGAAGCCGAAGGATGCCAAGCGCAACCAGGACACCCTGGCCTTCTTCAAGTGGGCCTTCGAAAACGGCCAGGCGCAGGCCAACGAGCTGCACTACGTGCCGCTGCCGGCCGAACTGGTCAAGCAGATCGAGGCCTACTGGGCGACCGACCTGAAGTGATGGACACGACGGTGCCCGCCCCACGCGGGCACCGTTTCTTCCACGCCGTGCCGCCCCGCCCCTTCCTGGCCCTGCCGTCCCCATGAATGCCATCGCCCAGCCTGTAGCCGCCCCGTCCACGCGTGATGCGCGTGATGCCCGCAACGACAAACTGTTCCGATGGGTGCTGGTCGGCACCGTCATCTTCGTCCTGATCGCCCTGGCCTGCGCCGCGCTGTCGATGCTGTGGGGCGGCCGCCATGCCCTGCAGATGCAGGGCCTGAGCTTCTTCTTCTCCGCCGACTGGAATCCGGTCGAAAACAAGTTCGGTGCGCTCGCCCCGATCTACGGCACCCTGGTCACCGCCGTCATCGCGATGGTCATCGCCGTGCCGGTCAGCTTCGGCATCGCCTTCTTCCTCACCGAAGTCGCGCCGCGCTGGCTGCGTGGCCCGGTCGGTACCGCCATCGAACTGCTGGCCGGCATTCCCTCGATCATCTACGGCATGTGGGGCCTGTTCGTGCTGGTGCCGGTGATGACCGAGTACGTCACCCCGTTCCTCAACGAGACCCTGGGCGAATGGCCGATCATCGGCCCGATGTTCCAGGGCCCGCCGCTGGGCATCGGCATGCTCACCGCCGGTTTCGTGCTGGCCATCATGGTCATTCCGTTCATCTCCTCGGTGATGCGCGAAGTGTTCCTGACCGTGCCCACCCGCCTGAAGGAGTCGGCGTACGCGCTGGGCTCCACCAAGTGGGAAGTGAGCTGGGACATCGTCCTGCCCTACACCCGCTCGGCAGTGATCGGCGGCATCTTCCTCGGCCTCGGCCGCGCCCTGGGCGAGACGATGGCGGTGGCCTTCGTGATCGGCAACAGCGTGCGCCTGTCGCCGTCGCTGCTGGAGCCGGGCACCACCATCGCCGCGCTGATCGCCAACGATTTCGGCGAAGCCACTGAAACCTACCGCTCGGCCCTGCTGCTGCTCGGCTTCGTCCTCTTCATCGTCACCTTCGTGGTGCTGGCCATCGCCCGCCTGATGCTGATGCGCCTGTCCCGCAAGGAGGGCAACTGATGTCCACCACCGCTGATTCGTTGTACCTGCGCCGCCGCATCGGCAACGTCGTTGCGATCACAGCCTCCTGCGCCACCGCGCTGTTCGGCCTGTTCTTCCTGGGCTGGATCCTGTTCACCCTGGCCTCGAAAGGCCTGGCCGGCATCAACTGGGACCTGTTCACCAAGATGACGCCGCCGCCGATGCAGGACGGTGGCCTCGCCAACGCCTTCTTCGGCAGTGCCGTGATGTGTGCGCTGGCGATCGGCATCGGCACGCCGCTGGGCGTGCTAGCCGGTACCTGGCTGGCCGAGTACGGCAACGCCCGCAAGGCCGGCACCGTGGTCCGCTTCGTCAATGACATCCTGCTGTCGGCACCGTCGATCGTGCTGGGCCTGTTCGTCTACACCCTGTACGTGATGCAGACCGGCGGCAACTTCTCGGCGTTCGCCGGTGCCCTGTCGCTGGCCTTCATCGTGCTGCCGGTGGTGGTGCGCACCACCGACGAGATGCTGCGGCTGGTGCCCTCGCAGATGCGCGAAGCGGCCCTGTCGCTGGGCATCCCGCAGTGGAAGGTGATCGTGCAGGTGCTGTACCGCAGCGCGTCGGCCGGCATCATCACCGGCATCCTGCTGGCGCTGGCCCGCATCTCCGGCGAGACCGCGCCGCTGCTGTTCACCGCTTTCGGCAACCAGTACTGGAACAACAACATCTTCCAGCCGATGGCCTCGGTGCCGGTGGTGATGAACCAGTTCGCCGGCAGCCCGTATGAATCCTGGCAGGTGCTGGCCTGGGCCGGTGCCCTGGTGCTGACTGTCTTCGTGTTGCTGGTCAGCCTTGCCGCCCGCGGCATCCTGCTGCGCAACCGTATCTCCCATGACTGACCTTTCCGTGGACAACGCCATGAACGACCTTTCCAACGCCGTGCCGATGCAGCGCATCGCCGTGCCGTCCTCGCACGAGAGCCTGCACACGCCGTCGCCGGTGAAGCTGGCTGCACGTGGACTGGACTTCTACTACGACAAGTTCCACGCCCTGAAGGGCATCAACCTGGAGATTCCGGAAAAGCGCGTGACCGCGCTGATCGGTCCCTCCGGTTGCGGCAAGTCGACCCTGCTGCGCATCTTCAACCGCATCTACGCGCTGTACCCGAAGCTGGAAGCGCGCGGTGAAGTGCTGCTGGACGGCGAAAACATCCTGTCGCCGAAGTACCCGATGAACCGCCTGCGCAGCAAGGTCGGCATGGTGTTCCAGAAGCCGGTGCCGTTCCCGATGACCATCTTCGAGAACGTGGCCTACGGCATCCGCCACCACGAGAAACTGAGCAAGGCCGACATGGCCGACCGCGTCGAGCAGGCACTGCGCCAGGGCGCACTGTGGGACGAAGTGAAGGACAAGCTGGGGCAGAGCGCGCTGGGCCTGTCCGGTGGCCAGCAGCAGCGCCTGTGCATCGCCCGTGCCGTGGCGCTGCGCCCGTCGGTGCTGCTGCTGGACGAGCCGACCTCGGCGCTGGATCCGATCTCGACCAGCCGCATCGAGCAGCTGGTGGAAGAGCTCAAGCACGAGTACACCATCGTCATCGTCACCCACAACATGCAGCAGGCCGCGCGCGTTTCCGACTACACCGCCTTCATGTACCTGGGCGACCTGATCGAGCACGACCGCACCGAAGTGATCTTCTCGCAGCCGTCGCAGCGGCAGACCGAGGACTACATCACCGGTCGCTTCGGCTGATCGACGCTGATCCTTCGCCACATGTCCAGCCAGGCACGGCCTGGCTCTACCCGGATTGCAGACCATGAACCTTCCCAACGACCACATCGTCAAGAGCTACGACGAAGAGCAGCAGCGCCTGGTGGCCGAAATCGTGCGCATGGGCGAGATGGCCGTCGCCCAGCTCGAAGCGTCGATGGACGTGATCGAGAAGCGCGACGAGAACGCCGCCCATCGCATCATCGCCAACGACGAAGCCATTGATGCGCTGGAGCAGCAGATCAGCCATGACGTGATGCGCCTGGCCCTGCGCGGCCCGATGGCGCGCGACCTGCGCGAGATCCTCGCTGGCCTGCGCATCCCGGCCGACATCGAACGCATCGGCGACTATGCAGCGAACGTCGCCAAGCGTTCGATCGCGCTGGGCAAGGTGCCGCCGCTGCCGCAGATCCAGGGCCTGCGTGCGCTGGGCCGCCTGGCCGCGCAGCAGGTCCGTCGTGCCATTGCCGCCTACCGCGACAACGACGCCGACGCCGCACTGGAACTGCGCGAGGACGACGCCCGCCTGGACGCGCAGTACACCGCGCTGTTCCGCGAGCTGCTGACCTACATGATGGAAGACCCGCGCAACATCACCCCGTGCACGCACCTGCTGTTCATGGCCAAGAACCTGGAGCGCGTGGGCGACCACGCCACCAACATCGCCGAGAACGTGTGGTTCCTGGTGCACGGGGAGCAGCCGCTGCCGCCGCGCGAGAAGCGCGACGAGACCTCCAGCACCGGCCAGCCCTGACGCTGCACTGCAACACCGGAGTCGACTCCAAGGTGGCCGCTGTCCTGGTGACAGCGGCCTTCTTTTTTGGGGTGTTCCACCCGCGTTGTGGGCGCCGGGCTTGCCCGGTGCGAACCTTCCGGATGCTTCTGTAACAAACCTCACGAAAATTTGAGTTCTTGGCGAGGATTCGTTGAGTAGGATCGCTGCACCATCGTTTCCACCGGCATCCCTGCCGGCCATCCGGGCACCCGCCCACACCACCCAGGAGCACGACCGATGAGCAGTTCCAACAAGACCCTGTCCCTGCTGACTGCTACCGCCCTGGCCGCCGGCCTGGGCATGACCGCCAGTGCCTCGGCCCTGAGCATGAGCGACCTCGCCCAGGGCTACCTGGTTGCCGGACAGGCAGCCAAGGCCAGTACCGACGCCAAGGCCGCCGACACCAAGATGGCCGCTGACGCGACCAAGCATGCCGAAGGCAAGTGTGGCACCGACGGCAAGACCGCCGAAGGCAAGTGCGGCGCCGACAAGGGCAAGGCTGCCGGCGCTGCGGCAGGCGCCAAGGCCACGTCCGGCGACAAGAAGGCGGCCGAAGGCAAGTGTGGCGAAGGCAAGTGCGGTGGCAAGCACTGACGTCCGCGCCAGCGTCGTCAGCCCGCGGTCGCCGCTTCGTGCGGCGGCCGCCGGGTTGGGGCTGCGCCGGGCGCTGTTGCAGGAGCTGCGTGATGCACCGGCGGGCGACTTCGATTTCCTCGAATGCGCGCCGGAGAACTGGATCCATGTCGGTGGTCCTGCCGGGGATGCACTGGCCGAGCTGGCACAGCGCCATCCGTTGAGCTGCCACGGCCTGTCGTTGTCGCTGGGCGGCAGCGCGCCACTGGATACGCAGCTGCTGGAACAGGTCGGCCAGTTCCTGGAAAAGCACCGCGTGCCGCTGTACAGCGAGCACCTGAGCTACTGCAGCGACGACGGCCACCTGTACGACCTGCTGCCGATTCCATTTACCGACGAAGCGGTGCGCCATACCGCCGCACGCATCGCCCGTGTGCAGGATCTGCTGGGTCGCCGCATCGCAGTGGAGAACGTGTCCTACTATCTGGCGCCGGAGCCGGCGATGGACGAGCTGGCCTTCACCAACGCCGTGCTCGCCGAGGCCGACTGCGACCTGCTGCTGGACGTCAACAACGTCTACGTCAACGCCTGCAACCACGGCTACGACGCCGACACCTTCATTGCCGGGCTGCCAGCAGAACGCATCGTCTGCCTGCACGTGGCCGGGCACCTGGACGAGGCACCGGACCTGAAGATCGATACCCATGGCAGTGCGGTGATCGACCCGGTCTGGGCCCTGCTGGCACGCACCTATGCGCGCATCGGCCCGCGCCCCACCCTGCTTGAGCGCGATTTCAACTTCCCGCCCTACGCCGAACTGCAGGGCGAGCTGCAGACCATCCGCCGCCTGCAGGCGACGCACGCCGGGAGCGCACATGGCTGATGCTCCCGACACGCTGCGCGCGCAGCAGCACGCATTCACTGCCCATCTGCGTGATCCACAGGGCGTGCCGCCACCGGCCGGGCTGGAATCACACCGGGTCGCGGTATACCAACGACTGCTGTTCAACAACCTGCTTGGCCTGTTGAGCAACGGCTTCCCGGTCTGCGTGCGCCTGCTCGGCGAACCGGCCTGGAGCGGACTGGTGCGCCAGTACTTCGCGACCCATCGCTGCCAGACACCGCTGTTCACCGAACTGGCCGCCGAATTCGTGCAGTGGCTGCAGGCGCAGCCACAGCTGCCGCATCCAGCGTTGGCCGAACTGGCCCACTACGAGTGGGTGGAAACCGCGCTGTACCAGCTGGATGCCGAACCGCTGCCGGCGCAGGACGACACCGACCCGGTTCGGGTGCCTCTGCAGCGCTCGCCGCTGGCATGGCCGCTGCTGTATCAGTGGCCGGTGCACCGGCTCGGCGCTGAGGACGCACCGACCGAGCCGCCGGCCGAGCCGACTGGCCTTCTGGTGCGCCGCGATGCCGACGGCGAGGTGCGATTCGCCACGCTCAGCCCTCTGGCGGTGTTCCTGCTGTCCAGCATCGGCGAACAGCCCGGCCTTGATGGTCAGGCCTACCTGCAGCGTCTGGCCGCCGCGCACGGCCTGGCCGAGGACGCGCTGGCCGGACCCGGCGCCGCGCTGCTGCGGCAGTTCCTGCAGGCCGGCGTGATCGGCCCGCTCACACCCCCTCCCTGACACACCTCATTCGCGGAGACCCCCTGATGAACCTTCCGATCCTGGCCACCGCGCGTGGCCAGCTGGACCGTCTCGCCCCCTGGTTGGCCCCGCTCGGCCTGCGCCTGCTGCTGGCCTGGGAGTACTTCGAATCCGGCCGCGAGAAACTGCACGGCCAGAACTGGTTCGCCGACCTGCAGGATGCCTTTCCGTTCCCGTTCGATCAGCTGCCGAGCACGCTGAACTGGCAGCTGGCGACCTGGTTCGAACTGGTCGGCGCGGCCTGCCTGCTGTTGGGTTTCGGTACGCGTTTCGCCGCCGCCAGCCTGCTGGTATTGACCGTGGTGGCCACCTACGCCGTGCACTGGCCGATGCAATGGGACTCGCTGGGTGACCTCGCGATGGGCTATGCGATCACTGACCAGGGCTTCGGCAACTTCAAGCTGCCGGTGCTGTTCATGGCGATGCTGCTGCCGTTGATTTTCAGCGGCGCCGGCAGGCTGAGCGTGGATGCGTGGTTGGCACGGTGGCAGCCATCGGGCACGACGGCACGGCCCGCAGTCCGGTAAATGGCGACCCTGGTCGGCGCGTTGTGTGCCAACCAAGGTTGGCACCTACCGGAATCGTGGGCGCGCGGTGCACCGGTGGGTGTCGACCTTGGTCGACACGCTCCTGCGCAGGGAATCCGTGCGCCACAGGCTGGCCGGGCGCTTGAGGCCGCTCTGATAGAATTCACGCATGAATGACCCCACTCCCGCACCTGCCGCCGCCTCCGATTCCGCAATCCCCCAGGCGCAGCGCGCGATGTCACAACGCTTCCGCGGCTTCCTGCCGGTGGTGGTGGACGTGGAAACCGGCGGCTTCGACAGCCAGCGCAACGCCCTGCTGGAAATCGCCGCGGTGCCGATCGAGATGGACGAGAACGGCCTGCTCTACCCCGGCCAGACCGCCAGTGCCCATGTGGTGCCGGCCGAGGGCCTGGAGATCGACCCGAAGTCGCTGGAAGTGACCGGCATCATCCTCGACCACCCGTTCCGGCTGGCCAAGGAAGAGAAGGCCGCACTGGACCACATCTTCACCCCGGTACGCGCGGCGATGAAGAAGTACGGCTGCCAGCGCGCGATCCTGGTCGGCCACAACGCCCATTTCGACCTGGGCTTCGTCAACGCCGCTGTGGCCCGGACCGGCCACAAGCGCAATCCGTTCCATCCGTTCAGCGTGTTCGACACCGTCACCCTGGCCGGCATCGCCTACGGGCAGACGGTGCTGGCGCGTGCAGCCACGGCCGCCGGGTTGGGCTGGGATGCGAACGAAGCACACAGCGCGGTGTATGACACCGAACAGACCGCACGATTGTTCTGCACCATCGCCAACGCCTGGCCGCGGTGAAGCGCCCAACGGCGGAGCCCCTCGTGGCGTGAAGCAAATCAGCGGTCGGGCCGGACAAGGTGGGTTCGCGGGGGACGCCGTGAACCCGTCCCTGGGGGCTTAGCCGCACTTCTCTGGTGGGTGCCGACCGTTGGTCGGCACCGCCGGTTGGTACGACAACACCAGTAGATCCACGCCATGCGTGGATGCGATCAACCAATACTCGTACGATCGCGGCCGTCGCTCTTGGCGCGGTACAGCGCGCGGTCGGCGCGCTGGTACAGCAGCGCCGGGGTGCGGTCATCGGCATCCAGTTCCACCAGGCCTGCGCTGAAGGTCACGCGCAGGCCCGCTACTCCGGCCCAGTCGGGGTGGTCATGGAACAGGCCACGCAGGCGCGCGCACAGCTGCGCGGCTTCTTCCAGGCGGGTGTCGTTGAGCAGCAGCGCGAACTCCTCGCCACCGGTGCGCGCGGGCAGGTCCGAGTCGCGGCAGGCCGCGGCGATCAGTCGGGCCACCTGCACCAGCACAGCATCGCCGATGCTGTGGCTGTGCCGGTCGTTGACGTCCTTGAAGTGGTCGATGTCCAGCACCACCAGGCACAGCGGGTGGCCGCTGCGCTGTGAGCGGGCGAAGTCGCGCGCCAGCGTTTCGTCGAAGGCACGGCGATTGGCCAGCCCGGTCAGCGCATCCTCGCGCGCCTGCCGCTCGAAGGCCTCGGCCTGCCGTGCAAGGCGCTCGGCCAGTTCGGTCTTTTCCTGGTTCAGCGCCTGCAGGTGCACGGTCTTGGCCTGCAGGTCGAAGGTTGCCTCGTCCACGCGCCGTGCCAGGCGCAGGTTGCTGGCCTTCAGCTGCTGCAGCAGCAGGCGGTACAGCACAACCAGCCCGGCCAGCAGCAGCAGCCCGCCCAGCATCTGCACGCTGCGGCGCTGCCACCAGAACGGCTCCACCGTGAAGCTCCACACGGCTTCCTGCTGGCCCCAGGCCCCGCCTGGATGCGCCGCCGACACGTGCAGGGTGTAGTCACCCGGAGGCAGGCCGACGAACTCGACGCTGCGCTGCGGGCCGCGCTCGACCCAGCCGGTGTCCAGGCCATCCAGCCGCGTGCGATAGCGGATCCGGTCCGACATCAGGTAACTCAGGCCCACATAGCTCACCGCCAGACGTCGGCCGCCGGGAATGTAGTTGCGATCCGGGCCCTCCCAATGCACGGGTGCGCCATCCACCTGCACGCTCTCGATCGCTGCCGGCGGTGATGGGCGCTCGCGGAAGCGCTGCAGGCGTTGCGGGTCGACGGTGCTCAGGCCTCCGGCGGTGACCACCCAGAAGGTGCCGTCCTGGCGCAGGATGGCCGATGGCCCGGAGCTGCCGTTGGCCTGCGCGTTGGCCATGCCGTCGATCTCGTTGTAGCGCTCCACCACTACGCGCGGTGCACGACCATCGGCCACGGCATTGAGGGTCGCCATGTCGGTGCGCAGCACGCCGCGGTTGCTGCTGATCCACACGTTGCCAAGACGATCCGGCACCAGCTGGAACACCGCATCCACCGGCATGCCCTGCTCCAGGCCGACGCGCGCCAGCTTTCCGTCGAGCCAACGGTACAGGCCGCGGTCGCTGCTGATCCACATCGCGTCGCCCAGCTGGTGGAAACCGAACACACTGCGGCCCCCGCCCATCGGTGCCAGGTCGATCGACTGCACGTGGTCGCCACGCAGCACGCGGATGCCCTCGATGGTGCCGATCCACAGGTTGCCCTGGTGGTCATGCTCAAGTGCGGTGATGAGGCCACCGGGCATGCCCGGGGCAGTCGACACCTGCACCCGGTCGCCGTCGATGCGTACCACGCCCTTCTGCGTACCCGCCCAGACCCTGCCCTGCGGATCGACACTGATCGCGCGGATGTTGCCACCCGGCATGCCGTCGGCTGCCGCATAGTTGTGGCGGAGACTGCCATCGCGGTCCAGCCGGTAAACGCCGTCGCCGAACGTACCCACCCACAGGTCGCCGTCCGGGCCCTGCGCCAGACTCAATACCGATGGCGCCTTGCCGCCGCGGTTGTGCAGGGGAACCGCGCGGAAGCGGCCATCGGGTGTCTGCAGGTCGAGACCACTGGCACTACCGACCCACAACTGGCGGTCGCGGTCCTCCAGCACCGTGCGCACATAGTCGCCACTGAGGCCATCGCGCTCGGTGTAGCTGCTGAACAGTGTTTCGCGCAGGCGGTACAGGCCACCGTTGGCCCCCACCCAGATGCTGCCTTCGGCATCCTCGCGCAGGCTGACCACGCGCCCGCCCGGCAGGTTCAGGCCGGCCGGCAATCGTTCCAGGCCATGCGCCGAGATCCGCAGCAGACCCTGGTTCTCGGTTCCCAGCCACAGGTCGCCGTGCCGGTCCTGCAGCATCGAGGTCATGTGCAGCTGTCCCGGCAGCCGGTGCACCAGCACCAGCTGATCGTCCTCCACGCGGTACAGGCGCTCGCCAGCGACGATCCACAGCGCGCCATCAGGAGCCCGGTACGGCCAGGACAGGCCGGTGCCGGCACCCAGGCCCCACGCCGCGGGCGCGCGCTTGAGCACGCCGTCGTTGTCGCGCAGCACCAGCCCGTCAAGCGTGCCAACCCAGACCCGGTCCTGCGCATCGACCACCAGCTTGGTGAAGCTCATCGCCATCGGCAGGTCGGCCGCCGGGGCCTGGTAGACGATGCCCTTGTCCGGGGTGAGATAGCCGATGCCCTTGCCTTCGTACAGCAGCCACAGGCGCCCCTGGCTGTCCATCTGCATGGACTGGATCAGCACCTGCGGGGTGCCGGCCTGATGCTCCCAGACCCGCCACTGGCCGTCGTTGCCACGATGGCTGACGTTACCGCGCGAATCACTGATCCACAGCCCTCCCTGCCGATCGACCAGCAGTGCGCCGATGCCGTTGTCGCGCAGCCCCGGGCGGGTGCTGCGGTCGAACACGGTGAAATCCAGGCCGTTGTAGCGGACCAGGCCTTCCCAGGTGGCAAACCACAGGTGCCCCTCGGGGGTCTGCGCGATATCGCGCAGGGAGTTGTGCGGCAGGCCATTGCGCGAGGTCCACACGTCGATGGCGTAGTCGCGCAGCGGCGGCGCGCCCTCCTGCGCGGCCAGCGGCAGCGGCAGCGCCAGCACCAGCAACAGCCACAGCAGACCGCGCTGCAGTGCCTGCCTGGCCTTCGAAACGCGGCGCTCCACCCAGCACCCGTTGTCCCCTGACCTGCCCATCAGCTCGGCGGCAGTGGCCGGTAGCAGCTGCAGGGCATGGCAGCAAGCGGGAACGACCGGGCAACGCGGAACGGCGTGCCGTCAGGAACGGGCTGACTCATCGGGGAGAAACTGGGGAGATGCGCAGATGATAGGCCAAACCCTGGCCCCGGCGTCATCGCGTGCGTCCGGCGGGACTCAGCCGGGCCGGCCAGGCGGCACCACCTGCGCACTGGCCGGCCACTGCACGACCGCCTCCAGACCGCCCTCGGCACGGTTGCGCAGCCACAGCCGCGCGCCATCCTTCTCGGCCAGGGCGCGCGCGATGGTCAGGCCCAGCCCGGCGCCGCCGGTTTCCCGCGAACGCGAGGTTTCCACCCGCACGAACGGGTCGAACACGGCCTCCAGCTGGTCTTCCGCCAGGCCCGGGCCGTCGTCGGACACCATCGCCGTGATCGTGCCGCCGCTGCGCTCCACCCGCACGCGCACGCGGTGGGCATACATCACGGCGTTATCCACCAGGTTGGAGAACAGCCGGTGCATGGCCAGCGGGCGCAACATCAGCACCGCACCGGTGCCGCCCTCGAAGACCACGTCGGCACCGCCCTCGGCGGCGTCTTCCACGATGCTTTCCAGCAGCGAATCCAGATCCAGCGCGGCGCGCTGCTCGGCGCTCTCGGCACTGCGGGCCAGCTCCAGGCCTTCGCGCACCAGTGCCTGCATCGCCGCCAGATCGCCGATCAGGCGCTCGCGCAGCACCTCGTCGCTGACGTTCTCCAGGCGCAGGCGCAGGCGGGTCAACGGGGTCTGCAGGTCATGGGTGATCGCCGCCAGCATCTGCGTGCGTTCGGCCAGGTGCCGCTGCAGGCGGTGCTGCATGGCATTGAAGGCCTCGGCGGCGCGCTGCACCTCGCGCGGCCCGCGCAACGGCAGTGGATCGCGCTGCAGATCGTCGCCGAGATCCTCCGCGGCTGCCGCCAGCTCCTGCAGCGGCGCACTGGCCATGCGCGCGACGATGTAGGCCAGCACCGCGATGGCCAGCACCAGCAGGGTCAGGAACCACGGGTCCACGGCCAGAATGCCGTTGTGGGCCACCGCCGGCGAATCCAGCGCCAGCTTCAACAGCGTACCGTCGTTGAGCGTCACATCGACCGCGCGGCACTTGGGCGGAATGAAGGCCGGATCGCGCTCACGCGGATGCCGCCGGTGCCCCGGCGGCGGTGGCGGCAGCAGATCCTGCAGCTTGGGAATGCAGGAACGGAACGAGGTGAAGTGCACATGCGCGCGCGACACCGGGCCGGGCCGGTCATCCAGGACTTCCATCAGTGCGGTATCCGCCCGCCCCAGGCGCGCGCCGGGCTGCAGCGCACGCACGCTGGGCCCACCGATCTCAAGCAGTCGCTCGCGCAGTTCTGGATTGCCATCGAGCAGGTTGACGTAGCCCTGCAGGCGGTCGGCGATGCGGTTCAGGTTCTGCCGCTCGAACTCCTGCTGGCGTTTGGAGGTGGCCAGCATGGTCGCGCCGATCGCAGCCACGCTCATGCCCAACAGCAGGATCACGAACAACCGCCCGACCATCGAGGACAGGAAATGGCGCAGGCGCTTCATGACGGCTTATTCCAGGTTCACCGAGGAGGCCAGCACGTAGCCTTCGTTGCGCACGGTCTTGATCAGGCCATCCGGCCCACCGTCATCGCCCAGCTTGTTGCGCAGGCGGCTGACCTGCAGGTCGATCGCGCGATCCTGCGCCTCGTAGTTGCGGCCGCTGCTGAGCGCGACCAGCTGTTCGCGCGACAGCACCTTGTTGGCATGGGCGATGAACACGCGCAGCAGGCGGAACTCGGCACCGGACAGCACCACCACGCGATCATCCGGATCGACCAGGTGGCGATGCTCCAGATCGAACACCCAGCGCGAGAAACGCGCACGGCGCACCGCCAGCGGCTCCAGGTTGGCCGGCAGCGCCTCGGTCCGGCGCAGCACGTTGCGGATGCGCGCCAGCAGCTCGCGCGGTTCGAACGGCTTGGCCAGGTAGTCGTCGGCGCCCATTTCCAGGCCGAGCACGCGGTCGATCGGCTCGGCGCGCGCGGTCAGCATGATCACCGGGGTGTTCGAGCGCGCACGCAGGTCGCGGCACAGGGTCAGGCCATCCTCGCGCGGCAGGTTGAGGTCGAGCACGATCAGGTCCACGTGCTCGCGGTCCAGCAGCTGGCGCATGGCGGTGCCATCGGCGGCGGTGCTCACCTGGTAACCGGCACGGCCGAGCTGCTCGGCCAGCAGGGTGCGGATGTCGTTGTCGTCGTCGACGATCAGCAGTCGATGCATCGTGTTTTCAGTCTCCATGTCGCGATCATCCCGTGTCGGCAGCTGAACCGCATCCGGGGCAATGCGTACCAGTGTATCCAGCCATGAGCGGGATACCTGTGGTTACGCGTATTCACCGACAGTGTTACATAGAGACATACCCCGAGGATTGAGCCGCCTGTCGCCCGGTCTTCACAATGCCCACCAACGCCGCCGCCGCGGCCCCGAGAGTGAAGCCACGACGTGACGTTCCGCCTGTTGCCCGCGACCCGCCGTGGTCGCCTGATACTGATCGCCCTGCTCGCCCTCATCGTGGCCGTCGCCGCCTGGTGGCTGCTGCGCAAACCCGCCGCCCCGGCGGTGGCGACCACGCCGGTCAGCCGCGGCGACATCGAGCAGACCGTGGAAGCCACCGGTGTGATCGACGCCTACAAGCTGGTCAGCGTGGGTGCCCAGGCCTCGGGCCAGATCAAGTCGCTGAAGGTGCAGCTGGGCGACACCGTGAAGGAAGGCGACCTGATCGCCGAGATCGACGCCACCACCCAGCAGAACCAGGTCCTCAACGCGCAGGCTTCGCTGGACCAGGTCACCGCCCAGCGTGCCGTGCAGCAGGCCACCCTGCGCCAGGCCGAACTGGAGTTCGCGCGCCAGCAGCAGATGCTGGCCGCCGAAGCCACCTCGCGCCAGGAATACGATGCCGCCGAGGCACAGCTGAAGACCGCCCGCGCCCAGCTGCAGTCCTACGAGGCGCAGATCAAGGGCCGCGAAACCGAACTGGGCACCGCCCGTGCCAACCTGGCCTACACCCGCATCACCGCGCCGATGGACGGCACCGTGGTGGCGGTGGTGGCCGAGGAAGGCCGCACCGTGAACGCCAACCAGACCGCGCCCACCATCGTGATGCTGGCGCGGCTGGACGTGGTCACCGTCAACGCAGAGATCTCCGAGGCCGACGTGGTCAAGATCAAGGCCGGCATGCCGGTGTACTTCACCACGCTGGGCGACCCGGACCGCAAGTACCACGCCACCCTGCGCCAGATCAATCCGGCACCGGCCTCGATCGCCAACGAGAATTCGTCCAGCTCCAGCAGTTCGTCCAGCTCCAGTTCCAGCAGCGCGGTCTACTACAACGCCCTGTTCGACGTGGAGAACCCGGACGGCACCCTGCGCATCGACATGACCGCGCAGGTCTCGGTACTGCTCAAGCAGGCCAAGGACGTGCTGATGGTGCCGGCGGTGGCGCTGGGACCGAAGCGCCGCGGCAACGAGCGCATGGTGCGGGTGCTGGACGACAAGGGCCAGCCGCAACCGCGCAAGGTCACCGTGGGCATCAACAACGGCGCCTCGGCCGAAATCCTGTCCGGGCTGAAGGAAGGCGAACGCGTGGTGGTGGGCGAAGCCGGTGCGGCCGGTGCCAGCGCCGGCGGCGGCAACCGCGGCGGCATGCAGATGCGGGTCGGCGGCCCGGGCATGGGTCCGCGCCGATGAGCACGAAGGCGCCGCTGCTGCGCCTGCGCGACCTGCGACGCGAATTCCCGGCTGGCGATGATGTGATCGCCGTCCTGCGCGACGTCAATCTCGACATCCACGCCGGCGAGATGGTGGCGATCGTCGGCCAGTCCGGCTCGGGCAAGTCGACGCTGATGAACATCCTCGGCTGTCTCGATCGCCCCACCCGTGGCAGCTACCAGGTGGCCGGCCGCGAAACCGGCAGGATGGCGCCGGATGAACTGGCCGAACTGCGCCGCGAGCATTTCGGCTTCATCTTCCAGCGCTACCACCTGCTGGGCGACCTGGATGCGCGCGGCAACGTGGAGGTACCGGCGGTGTATGCCGGCAGCCCCGGCCCGGTGCGCAACGCGCGTGCCGAGCAGCTGCTGCAGCGGCTGGGCCTGGGCGACCGCATGCACCACAAGCCGGGCCAGCTGTCCGGTGGCCAGCAGCAGCGCGTGTCGATCGCACGTGCGCTGATGAACGGCGGCGAGGTGATCCTGGCCGACGAACCGACCGGCGCGCTCGACACGAAATCCGGCGAGGAAGTGATGGCGATCCTCGGCGAGCTGCACGCCGAAGGCCACACCATCATCATCGTCACCCACGACATGAGCGTGGCCGAACACGCGCAGCGCATCATCGAAATCCGCGATGGCGAGATCATCGCCGACCGCACCAATCCGAACGCACCGACCTACCGCGCGCAGCGCGAGGCCAGCACCGGCGTGGCCCGCGGCAACAGCTGGCGGGCGGCCCGTGACCGCTTCACCGAAGCGTTCCGCATGGCCCTGCTGGCGATGAACGCACATCGGCTGCGCACCTTCCTGACCATGCTCGGCATCATCATCGGCATCGCCTCGGTGGTCTCGGTGGTGGCGCTGGGCAATGGCTCGCAGCAGCAGATCCTGCAGAACATCAGCGCGCTCGGCACCAACACCATCGACGTCTATCCCGGCCGTGGTTTCGGTGACATGCGCTCGGCGCGGGTACAGACGCTCAAGGCCAGCGATGCCGATGCACTGGCAAAGCAGAGCTACGTGGACAGCGCCACCCCCAGCGTGTCGACCTCGGTCACCGCGCGTTACCGCAACCAGTCCTCCACGGCCCAGGTCAGTGGCGTCGGCGAGCAGTTCTTCCGGGTCAAGGGCGTGACCCTGCTCAGCGGCAGCTTCTTCGATACCGACGCGGTGAAGGGCCTCGGCCAGGTGGCGGTGATCGACGAGAACACCCAGACCCAGTTCTTCCCCGATGTCGATCCGGTCGGCCAGGTGATCCTGCTCGGCAACGTACCGGCACGCGTGGTCGGCGTGGCCAAGCGCCAGAGCTTCGGCTTTGGTGGCAGCACCAGCCTCAGCGTGTGGGTGCCCTACACCACGGTGATGTCGCGCATGCTCGGCCAGAGCCACGTTTCCAGCATCACCGTGCGCGTGGACGACGACACGCCGATGGATGCGGCGCAGGAAGCGATCACCCGCCTGCTGACCCTGCGCCACGGCACCGAGGACTTCTTCCTCAGCAACAGCGCAGAGATCCGCCAGACCATCGAGCAGACCACGCGCACGATGACCCTGCTGATCGGCGCCATCGCCGCCATCGCGCTGCTGGTCGGCGGCATCGGCGTGATGAACATCATGCTGGTCTCGGTGACCGAGCGCACCCGCGAAATCGGCGTACGCATGGCGGTGGGGGCACGGCAGAGTGACATCCGCCAGCAGTTCCTGATCGAAGCGGTGCTGGTGTGCCTGCTCGGTGGTCTGCTCGGCATCGGCCTGGCCCTGCTGCTGGGCTCGATGATCGGCCGCTTCGCCAGTGACTTCCAGGTGCTGTTCTCCACCGCCTCGATCGTTGCCGCGTTCGCCTGCTCGACCCTGATCGGCGTGGCATTCGGCTTCCTGCCCGCGCGCAACGCCGCGCAGCTGGACCCGGTGGAGGCCCTGGCCCGCGAATGAAGATGATGACCCGACTGCCCTTCCCTGCTCCCTCGCGCCTGCTGCTGGTGGGCGCTGTTCTGCTCGCCCTCTCTGGCTGTGCATCAGTGGGCCGCTACCCGGTGCAGGCCCCCGACGTGGCGGCCAGCTACGGCCGTGGCGATGCCACCCTCAACGCACCGGCCGACGACCCGCGCAGCAGCCTGGATACACCGGGCCGCGATATCCGCCAGGACAGCTGGTGGACGGGCTTCGGCGATGAACGACTGAATCGCCTGGTGGCGCAGGCGCTGGCCGCCAACAGCGATCTGGCCGCCGCTGGCCTGGCCGTGCAGCGATCGCGCCTGCAGGCCGGCCTGGCCAGCAATGCGCTGTGGCCGCAGCCTTCGTCGTCCGGCGTCAGCGGCAATGCCAGCCGCGCCACCGATCAGGCCGACGACTGGCGCCGCAGCTATTCCACCGGCGTCTCGCTGGGCTGGGAGGTCGATCTTTGGGGCCGTCTGCGCACCCAGCGCGACATCGCCCGCTGGGAAGCCGAGGCCAGCGAGGAAGACCGGCAGAACACCGCGCTGCTGGTGATCGGCGACACCATCACCCAGTACTGGAACCTGGCCTATCTCAACCAGTCCATCGCCACCGGCCAGGCCAACCTGGAGCGGCTGGAGCGCACCCGCGACCTGGTGCAGGCCCGCTTCGACGCTGGTGCGGTATCGCGCCTGGAAGTGCGCCAGGCGCTGCAGAACCTGCAGTCGCAGCGTTCCTCGCAGAGCGCGCTGGAACAGCAGCGGGTGGAGGTGCGCAATGCATTGACCGTGCTGCTGGACGGCACGCCCTGGCCGCAGCAGGACGAACCGCAGGACCTGCTGGGCGCACGCAGCCCCGGGATCAACGAAGGCCTGCCGGCCGAGCTGCTCGGCCGCCGTCCCGACCTGCGCGCGGCCGAACTTCGCCTGCGCAACAGCCTGAAGACCATCAAGGTGACCGCTACCCAGTACTACCCGGCGCTGAGCCTGACCGGCAGCCTCGGCTCCAGTGCAACGTCGCTGGGTGACGTGCTGCGCAACCCGGTGGCCACGCTGGGCGCCGGCCTGTCGCTGCCGTTCCTCAACCTGCAGCGCGCGCAGCTGGATACCGACATCGCCGGCACCAGCTATCAGATCGCCGCGACCAATTTCCGCAAGACGCTGTACACCGCGCTGTCGGAAGTGGACAACGCGCTGTCGGCACGCGAGCAGCTGGCGCGCCAGGTGGCGGCCTCGCAGGCTTCGTATGACGAAGCGGTGGAAGTGGAGCGCGCGCAGGAAGTGCGCTACCGCGTAGGTGCCACCGACCTGCGCACCTGGCTGGAGGCCCAGCAGACCAGGCGTGATGCCGAGCTGTCGCTGGCGCGCGTGCGCCAGGGCCAGCTGAACAACGACGTCACCCTGTTCAAGGCACTGGGCGGCAGCGCGGGGTGAGGCGGCAAGAGCGCCAACCCAGGTTGGCGACTACCCGCTGGGTGTCGACCTTGGTCGACACGGCAACGATCCGGTAGGTGTCGACCTTGGTCGACACGGCAACGATCCGGTAGGTGTCGACCTTGGTCGACACGGCAACGATCCGGTAGGTGTCGACCTTGGTCGACACGGCAACGACCCGGTAGATGTCGACCTTGGTCGACACGGCACATGGAAAAGGGAACCGACCCCGAAATCAACCGCGCTGGCGCACGGCCTCGAACAGGCTGACGCCGGCGGCAACGGAGACGTTCAGGCTCTCGATCTCGCCCGGCATCGGGATCTTGACCAGGCCATCGCAGTTCTCGCGGGTCAGGCGGCGCAGGCCATCGGCCTCGCCACCCAGCACCAGGGCAATGTTGCCCTTCAGGTCCAGCTGGTACAGCGACGCAGTGGCTTCGCCGGCCAGGCCGTAGATCCACACGCCCTGCTTCTGCAGGTCCTTCAGGCAACGCGACAGGTTGGTCACCGCCACCACCGGGATCAGATCGGCGGCACCGGCCGAAGTCTTGCGCACGGTCGCGTTCACCGTGGCCGACTTGTCCTTGGGGATGATCACGGCAGTGGCACCTGCGGCAGCCGCCGAGCGCAGGCAAGCGCCAAGGTTGTGCGGGTCCTGCACTTCGTCCAGCACCAGCAGCAGGGCCTTGCCCTCGGCTGCGGTGACCAGGCCTTCCAGCTCGTTCTCGCTGTAAGTGCGGGCGGCGGCATAGCGCGCGGCCACGCCCTGGTGGCGTACCGAACCGCCGACACCGTCCAGCGCCTGGCTGTTCACCTTGCGCACGTCGATGCCCTTGCGGCGAGCGTTTTCCTCGATCTCGGTCAGGCGCGGGTTCTTCGCACCGGCCTCGACCAGCACTTCGCGGACGTTCTCGGCGTCGTTCTCGATGGAGGAGGCGACGGCGTTGACGCCGACGATCCACTGGCTGTTCTTGCTCATGCGGGCGGGGACCGGAAAGGGGGTGGCTATGGTAGAGCATCGGCGGGCCGGGCGCTGCGGCGGGGCTCCTGTTGAGCCGAGCCTGCGCTCGCTGCCCGGGCTGAGGCCGCGGCGACCTGCCAACCGAGCCTGGGCCCGGCGCTACAGGGGCGTTACCGGCTGCGCGGCGGCCAGTGCGGCGTGTCGTGGTCCGGGTGCTGATGGGACACGATGGTGGCCAGGAACTCCAGCGCCGCGATGTCTTCCTCGGTACGACGGGCCGGCAGACCGGCCAACGTATCGACGAACGGCAGCTTGCGCTCGACCCCGTACTGGATGGTCGGCGGCAGGCGTTCCGGTTCGTCGAAGGCGCCGGCCGCCACCGCTACGCCGTCCGGCGCCTCGTAGCTCAGCGGCGTGCCGCAGTCGGCACAGAAGCCCCGGCGCACCACGTTGGAGGACTGGAAATAGCGCGGCTGGCCGCGGGTCCAGCTGAACTGCACGCCGCGCACCGACACCAGCGGTGCGTAGTAGGCACCGAAGGCCTTCTGGCACATCCGGCAATGACAGATCGAACTGTCGGTCAGCGCGCCACGCACCTGGAAGCGGATCGCGCCGCACTGGCAGCCGCCACTGTATTCGGGTTGGCCTTGCATGCGATGTCTCCTGGTGGTGCCGGCCGCTGGCCGGCAACCCGTCGGTGCCGAGGGTGCCATGGATGCCGGCCAGCGGCCGGCACTACCACGGTCATCAGTATTTCTCTTTCTTCCGCTTGGCCGGCTTGCCACGCTCCGGCAGCGGCGGCAGGCCGTCGCCCTCGTCCTCGCCCTTGTGTTCGACCAGGCGGAAGTCGATCTTGCGCTCTTCCATGCTGGCCTTCAGGACCAGGATCCGCACGCGGTCACCCAGCCGGTAGCTGCTGCCGCGGCGCTCGCCGGTCAGCGTCTTGCGGGTCGCGTCGAACTTGTAATAGTCCTGCGGCAGCTGGGTCACGTGCACCAGGCCCTGCACCTTCGACTCATCCAGCTCCACGAACAGGCCGAAGCTGGTCACGCCGCTGATCACGCCATCGAACTGGCCACCCACGTGCTTTTCCATCCACGCCGCGCGGTAACGCTCGTCGACCTCGCGTTCGGCTTCATCGGCACGGCGCTCGCGCTCTGAGCACTGCAGCGCCAGCGCAGCCATTTCGCGCGCGTTGTAGGTGAACTTGTCCAGCGGCTTGCCGGACAGCGCGTGCTTGATCGCGCGGTGTACCAGCAGGTCGGGGTAACGGCGGATCGGCGAGGTGAAGTGCGCGTACGCCTCCAGTGCCAGGCCGAAATGACCGTGGTTTTCCGGGCTGTAGATCGCCAGGCTCTGGCTGCGCAGCAGCACCGATTCCAGCAGCGTGGCATCGGGGCGGTCGCGGATCTTCTTCAGCAGCTTGGTGTAATCGCCCGGGCGCACCTTCGACCACGGCGGCAGGCTCAGCTTGAACTCCTTGAGGAATTCCAGCAGGTCGGCGTACTTGGTTTCCGGCGGCTTCTCGTGGATGCGGTACGGGGCCGGCACATGGCGCGACAGCAGGTACTTCGCCGCCTCCACATTGGCCGCGATCATGCATTCCTCGATCAGCTTGTGCGCGTCATTGCGAACCAGCATGCCGGCCTGGGTCACTTCACCGCGGTTGTCCAGCACGAAGCGCACTTCGCTGCTTTCGAACTCGATGGCGCCACGCTTGGCACGCGCCTTGGACAGGACCTTGTACAGCTGGTGCAGGCGCTGCACCTGCGGCAGCAAGTCGCCCATCCAGGCCTTGGTATCGGCGTCGTCCTCACCCACCGCCTTCCACACCTGGGTGTAGGTCAGGCGCGCATGCGAGTTCATCACCGCTTCGTAGAAGCGCGAATGCGTGACCAGACCGTCGCGGTCGATCTGCATGTCGCAGACGAAGCACATGCGGTCGACCTTCGGCATCAGCGAACAGATCCCGTTGGAGAGCGTCTCCGGCAGCATCGGCACCACGAAGCCCGGGAAGTACACCGAGGTGGCACGCTTCTGCGCCTCTTCGTCCAGTGGCGTGCCGGGCCGGACGTAGTTGGAGACATCGGCAATCGCCACCACCAGCCGGAAGCCATCGGCGTTCGGCTCGCAGTACACCGCGTCGTCGAAGTCCTTGGCATCCTCGCCATCGATGGTGACCAGCGGCATGCTACGCAGGTCGACGCGGTCGCCGATCATCGCCGGCTCGACCACCAGCGGCACCGAGGCGGCTTCGTCCAGCACTTCCTGCGGGAACTCGAACGGCAGTTCATGGCCGTGGATGGCGGTCTCCACCACCAGCGAGGCGGTCAGCTTGTCGCCGAGCACGGCGATGATGCGGCCGATCGGCGGGCGACGGCTGTCCGGCGCCTGGGTCAGTTCGCAGACCACCAGCTGGCCGTCGCGCGCACCACCGGTCTGGTCCGGCGGCACCTGCACGTTGCGCTGCACGCGCTTGTCGTCGGGCACCACGTAGTTGATGCCCATCTCGATGCTGAAGCGACCGATCAGGCGGGTCATGCCGCGCTCCAGCACGCGGGCGATGCTGCCTTCGCGGCGACCACGGTGGTCGATGCCGGTCACGCGGGCCAGCACCTTGTCGCCGTGCATGACCTTGCGCATTTCATACGGCGGCAGGAACAGGTCGTCGCCGCCCTCGACCGGGCGCAGGAAGCCGAACCCCTCCGGGTTGGCGATCACCACGCCGGTGACCAGGTTCAGGGTCTGGATCGGGGCGAAGCCCCCGCGGCGGTTCTGCACCAGCTGGCCGTCGCGGACCATGGCGCCGAGCCGGCGCGACAGTGCTTCGGCGCGGTCCGGGGCGGTCAGGCCCAGGCGTGCGCCCAGTTCCTCTGCCGTCTGCGGCCCTTCGCAACGCTCCAGCAGGGCCAGGATGGCTTCGCGGCTGGCGATGGGCTGTTCGTACTTCTCTGCTTCGCGGGCGGCATAGGGATCGTCGATCACCTTGCCGGTCGGCGGCAACTTGCGGCCCGGGGCCGGGCCCGGTGCGTCGCTGCTGCGGCCCTTGCGGCCACGCGGCGGTGCACCGCCTTCATTCAATTCAGGGAACCAGCCCGGCAACGGCTTGCCCGGCTTGGTGGCGCGGGCCGTGCCCGCCTTGGCGCCCTTCTTCGGGGCCTGGCTGCGGGAGATGCTCCCGCCCTTGCTTGGTTTTTTGGTAGTCATCGCCCTACATGGTAGCCGTTGACGGCGTGCAGAACGGGTCAGTGGCCGTCTTGAAGGCCTTGCGTGAAAAATATTCAGGAAGTCGTTGACAGCCTGCGAATTCATCTTCACAATTGCGCCTCTGGAACGCCCAGGTGGCGGAATTGGTAGACGCACTAGTTTCAGGTACTAGCGGGTAAAACCGTGGAGGTTCGAGTCCTCTCCTGGGCACCAACGAAAAAACTCCTCGCTTCGGCGGGGATTTTTTTTGCCTGCAATCCAGCAACGGGGCCGAATTCCTTTCCGAAGGAAAGCGCTCCGACCCCAAGCGAGTGAGATGGGGTCGGAGCCCGCTCCGCACGCGAAACGGGGTCCGACACCGGATCCAGAAAAAGTGTTGACACCCCCGTAACAACACCCCATAATCTCGCTCCTCGACGCCCAGGTGGCGGAATTGGTAGACGCACTAGTTTCAGGTACTAGCGGGTAAAACCGTGGAGGTTCGAGTCCTCTCCTGGGCACCACGTCGAGAATGAGAAAAACCCGCGAGAGCGGGTTTTTTCATGCCCGGAATCCGGCATCAGAGCAGCGGCCGCAGCACCAGTTCCAGCCCGAGCAGCAGCAGGAAACCCAGGAAGCAGCCCCGGAACACCCGCGCACTGATGCGCTGCCGGATCACCTGCCCCAGCCACATGCCCAGCAATGCCGGCAGCACCGCCAGCGCACTCAGCCCCAGCTGCTGGATGCCGAATGCGCCGTGCAGCACCAGGCCGGCGGTCAGCGAAACCGTTGACACCGTGAACGCCAGCCCCAGCGCCTGCACCAGCTCCTCGCGCTGCAACCCCAGCGACTGCAGGTACGGCACCGCCGGCATCACGAACACGCCGGTGGCGCCGGTCACCACGCCCGACAACGCACCCACCAGCGGCCCCAGCCAACGCTCGCGCCGCTGCTGCACGCGGAACACCGGCGCAAGCAACGCATAGGCGGCATAGACCACCAATGCCACGCCCAGCGCAACGCGCGACCAAGTGCGATCGACCCGCACCAGCAGCGCCGCCGAGCCCAGCGTCACCACCACCACGGCCAGCATCATCGGCCACAGGCGCCGCACGATGCGGTCCAGTGACGGCCCGGACAACAGCTGCCACGCATTGGTGACGAAAGTGGGAATGAACAGCATCGACGCGGCCGACACCGGCGACAGCGTGCTGCCCAGCAGCCCCATCGCCACCGTCGGCAACCCCATCCCAGTCACACCCTTGACCACACCGGCCAGCACGAACACCACCACCAGCAGCACGTAGAAGTACATCGATTCATTCATGCCTTCATTGGATCGGCCGGCCGCTCGGCGCACAATGCGGTGTTTCCGGCCTTGCCTTCGGCTGATCCGAAGGCGCAGCCGTTGCGATGAGGGCATCACATGCGGATGGATATCGCCGACCTGCGCCTGTTCCTGGCGATTGCCGAGGCGGGCAGCATCACGGCCGGCGCAGCGCAGGCAAACCTGGCACTGGCGTCGGCCAGCGAACGCCTGCGCACGATCGAAGCCGATGCCGGCACCGCGTTGTTGAACCGGCACCCCCGCGGCGTCAGCCTGACCGAAGCCGGCGCCGCCCTCGCCCACCATGCACGATTGATCCTGCAGCAGCAGGCGCAGCTGCGCGGTGAACTGCAGGCGTTCGCGCACGGCGCGCGCGGCACACTGCATCTGTATGCCAACACCGCAGCACTGACCAACTACCTGCCTTCGCGGCTGGCACCGTGGCTGGCCGAACGCCCGCGCCTGCACGTGGAACTGCTGGAGCGCACCAGCCCCGAAGTCGTGCGTGCGATCAACGCTGGCCAGGCCGAAGCCGGCATCATCAGTGATGCGGTCGACGCTGCCGGCCTGCAGCAGCACGTGGTCGCCGAAGATCCACTGGTGATGCTGCTGCCCGCGGAACACCGGTTCGCATCGCGGCGCAGCGTGGCCTTCGCCGATGTTGCCGGCGAGACCTTCGTCGCGCTGGCCGACGGCAATGCACTGCAGGCCTACATCGAAGACCAGGCACGCGGCATCGGGCGACGCCTGGACGTGCGCATCCGCATGAAGACCTTCGAAGGCGTGTGCATCATGGTCGGCCACGGCATTGGTGTCGGCATCGTGCCGCGCACCATCGCCCGCCATCATCGACGCAATACCCGTACTGTTGCGGTTCCGCTTGCAGATGCGTGGGCACAGCGCCGCCTGTGCGCCTGTTTCGCCGGATGGGCGCAGCTGTCACCGGCGATGCGCAGCCTGCTGCTTCACCTGGGCGTGCAGCCGCAGAAAAATGTGTGAAATGTTGTTGACACACTCTCTGCCGTCCCGCACAATTCATCTCCTGAGTCGCCCAGGTGGCGGAATTGGTAGACGCACTAGTTTCAGGTACTAGCGGGTAAAACCGTGGAGGTTCGAGTCCTCTCCTGGGCACCACGACTCAAGATGATCAAACCCGCGAAAGCGGGTTTTTTCGTTTCCGGGGTTTGGCGATCCTGGCATCGCAACCGCCACTCGGACTGTCGTATCTCGCACCGTCCGGGCGTCGTCTGCGGGTGCATACCTCCTCCTGGCGCGTCGTCACCAGACCTTGAACGGCCCCCTTTTGGGGCGCATTTCACGTTCCCCGTTCAATTCGTACTTTTCCTAGTCGAGATCCACCCGATTCCTTTTCGGTGGGAGGCAGATTTGCGGGAGCCGGTTGCAGGTGTATCGCCACGACCTGACCAGCGCCCCTCCTCTCCCCCAAAGGACGCACCAATGCAGCGCAGCATCATCTGCCCACACTGCCATACCGGCTCGAACCACGGCGTAAGCGTATGCGTGGGATGCCAGGCCGAGGTCCACTACGGCGCATCAAAGGAGGCCGTAATGCTTGTCTTTGTCGCCGCCATCATCTGCGGCGCACTTGTCGGCAGCCGATTTCAGGCCACTGCCGGCTGGCTCGCATGCGGCGCCATACTTGTGGCGGGGATCTGGGCCATTTCCCGATGGTCTTCCGACCGGGTGGTGTTCAAACGCGTCTATCGCACGCGCTGAACCTGCGCCGTTGCACCACCCCGAGGGCAATGCCCGCGCGACCAGCGTCGCCCCAACAAAAACCCCGCCTCGCGGCGGGGTCAAAATACAGCACGGTGTTTCCAGGGAGTTTCAGTGTCCACCACCGGCGGCTGCACCCGCACCTGCGCCGAATGGCGGCTTGGCCAGCCACAGGAACGTAATGATCGCCAGGAAGATCCAGCCCAGCAGGAAGAAGATGTCGTTGAAGCCCATCTGCGATGCCTGGTGGTTGATCATGTTGTTCAGTACCGCTGCGCCGTGCTGCAGGTCGCCCTGCCCCATCGCCGTGACCTGGTCCTGCATGCCCGGCTGATAGGCCGAGATATGCTCGGTCAGGTCGGCATGGTGCACCTGGGTGCGCCGCGCCCACAGCCACGTCGTCAGCGACGCCGCGAAACTGCCACCCAGCGTACGCAGGAACGTGGCCAGGCCGGAGCCCGCCGCGATCTCGCGTCCATCCAGGTCCGACAGCAGGATCTGCAGCACCGGCATGAAGAACAGCGCGACGCCGATGCCCATGATCAGCTGTACGCCGGCCACGTGCATGTAGTCCACCTGCAGGTTGAAGTTCGATCGCAGGAAGCTGGTCATCGACAACACGATGAACGCGACCGTGGCCAGCATGCGCATATCGAAGCGCGACGCATACTTGCCCACGAACGGGGTCATGATCACCGGCAGGATGCCGATCGGCGCCGTCGCCAGGCCCGCCCAGATCGCGGTGTAGCCCATGTCACGCTGCAGCCACTGCGGGATCAGCAGCGCCACGCTGAAGAACGCCGCGTAGGCCACCACCATCGCCAGCGTACCGGCGCGGAAGTTGCGGTGCCGGAACAGCTTCAGGTCAACGATCGGATCCTTGTCGGTCAGCTCCCAGATCAGGAACACCGTCAGCGTCACCACCGCCACGCAGGCCAGCACCACGATCTTCATCGACGAGAACCAGTCCTCGTCGTTGCCCAGGTCGAGGACCAGCTGAAGCGCACCGACGCCGATCACCAGGGTGACCAGGCCGACGTAGTCCATCTTCGGCTTCTCGATCTGCTCCGGGCGCCCCTTCAGCTGGTTGCCCACCACCAGCGCAGCGAAGATGCCCAGCGGCACGTTGATCAGGAAGATCCACTCCCAGCTGTAGTTGTCGGTGATCCAGCCACCGAGGATCGGGCCACAGATCGGCGCAACCACCGTGATCATCGCCAGCAGTGCCAATGCCTGCCCGCGTTTCTCGCGCGGATAGATCGAGACCAGCAGCGACTGCGTGATCGGGTACATCGGGCCGGCAACGAACCCCTGCAGCGCACGCGACAGCACCAGCATGCCCATGCTCTGCGCCAGGCCGCACAGCAGCGAGGTGATGACGAAGGCCAGCGTGGCCCAGACGAACAGCTTGCGTTCGCCGAAACGGCGGCTGAGCCAGCCGGTCAGCGGCAGCGCGATGGCCGTGCTGACCGCGAACGAGGTGATGACCCAGGTCGCCTGCTGCGAACTGGCGCCGAGATTGCCGGCGATGGTCGGCAGCGAGACGTTGGCGATGGTGGTGTCGAGCACCTGCATGAACGAGGCCATCGCCAGGCCCACGGTGCACAGTGCGACGCTGGGCGGCAGGAACCCGGAGGCCGCACCCGGCGCCGCCGGTGCGCCCGGAGCGCCGGGCGCGGCTGGAGCTTGTGCGGACATGGCGACCTCAGCCCACCTTCGCCTGCTGCTGCGGCAGGTTGCCCTGGATGATCGTGTGGATCACCTCGTCGGCATCATGCAGCTGCTTGGCATACACGTCGGTGTCGAACACCGTGCCCTTGGCCGGAGTGCTCGGCAGCACTTCGCCCTTCTGGTCGCGCAGGCTCACTTCAGCCTTCATCGACAGGCCGATGCGCAGCGGGTGTTCGGCCAGCTGCTTGGCATCGATGGCGATGCGCACCGGCACGCGCTGCACGATCTTGATCCAGTTGCCGCTGGCGTTCTGCGCCGGCAGCAGCGAGAACGCGGAGCCGGTGCCCAGGCCAAGGCTCTGGATGCGGCCCTTGTACTTCACGTCACCGGCGTACAGGTCCGACTTCAGTTCCACTTCCTGGCCCAGGCGCATGTGGCGCAGCTGGGTTTCCTTGAAGTTGGCCTCGACCCACATCTGCTCGGTCGGCACCACGGCCATCAGGGCATTGCCCGGCTGCACGCGCTGGCCGACCTGCACCGAACGCCGGGCGACGTAGCCGGTGACCGGCGCGACGATGCCGGCGCGGGCGTTGTTGAGGAAGGCCTGGCGCAGCTGCGCGGCAGCCGCCTGCACGTCCGGCTGGGTGGCGATCACGGTGTCGTCGACCAGCGCGCGGTTGCGCTCGACGGTCTCGCGCGAGCCGGCCACGGCCGCTTCGGCGGCAGCCAGCTCGTCACGGGCGTGGGCCAGTTCTTCGTTGGAGATGGCGCCGGTGGCGGCCAGGTCCTTGCGGCGGGCGAAGTCTTCGCGCACGCGCTTCAGGGTCACCTGGCGGGCGTTCAAGTCCGCCTGGGCGCCTTCCACGCTGCGGTACAGACCACGGGTCTGGCGCACCGTCTTGGCCAGGTTGGCTTCGGCCTGCTGCAGTGCCACCGCGGTGTCGGACGGGTCCAGCTGCACCAGCAGCTGGCCGCGCTCCACGCGCATGCCGTCATCGGCGTTGATGGCGACCACGGTACCGGCCACCAGCGGGGTGATCTGCACCTGGTTGCCCTGCACGTAGGCATCGTCGGTCTCTTCGAACCAACGGCCGAACATGAAGTACCACAGCGCCAGTGCGGCAAGCAGCAGCACGACGATCACGAACAGGCCGCGCAGCAGGTTGCCGCGGCGGTTGGGGGCGGCCGGGGCCGCGGTGTCTTGGGTCTGGCTCATGGCGGGCGTCTTCAGGAATGCGAGGAATCGGAATGGGAGGCGATCGGTGCGCGGTCGGCGTCAGCGGGCTGGAAACCACCGCCCAGCGCCTTGCTCAGGCGCACCGAGGACTGCACCTGCTGCGACTGCAGGCCGGCCAGCTGCTGCTGCGACTGCAGCAGGGTGGACTGCGCGGTCAGCACGTCCAGGTAGCTGCCGATGCCGGCGCGGTAACGCTGCTGGGCCAGGTCGAAGGCCGAGCGTGCGGTATCGACCGCCTGCTGCTGCGAGTGCGCCTGCTGCGCCAGCGAGCGCACCGCGTTGACCTGGTCGGCGACGTCGCGCAGTGCGTCGAGCACGGCCTGGTTGTAGTTGGCCACCGCCAGGTCGTACTGCGCATCAGTGTTGGCCAGGTTGGCGCGCAGCTTGCCGCCTTCGAAGATCGGCAGGCTCAGCGCCGGGCCGATGTAGGCGAAGGTGGAGCTGCTCTTCAGCAGGTCGCCCACGTTCGGAGCGACCACGCCGGCCAGCGCGGTCAGGTTGAAGCTCGGGTAGAACCTGGTCTTGGCAACCTTGATCTGCTTGTCGGCCGCTTCAACGCGCCAGCGTGCGGCAACGATGTCGGGGCGACGGCCCAGCAGTTCGCTGGGCAGCACGCCCGGCAGCTGCAGCGCCACCGGGTTCAGCGGCTGCGGGCGCTGGATCGACAGGCCACGGTCCGGGCCCTTGCCGACCAGCGCGGCCAGTGCGGTGCGGGCCGCGTCGATCCGCTGCTGCGCAGCCTGCACCTGCTGCTGGGCGGCCGGCACGCGGGCCTCGGCCTGGCGCACCTGCAGGTCACTGTCGATGCCGGCGCGGCGGCGCTGGCGGGTCAGTTCCAGCGACTTCTGCGAACGGGCCAGCTCTTCCTCGGCCACATCGTTGAGCTGCCACGCATAGGCCAGGTCGGCATAGGCCTGGGTGATGCCGGTGGACAGGTTCAGGCGGGCCGCCTGCGCCTCGACAGTGGCGGCATGCGCGCCATCCACGGCGGCTTCCCAGGCGGCGCGCTTGCCGCCCCACAGGTCCACGCCATAGCTGAAGTCGAAGGCGACCTGGCTGCTGCCGGCGTAATGGCCACCGATCTCGCCGCCTGCCATCGACTCAGGCAGGCGCAGCCCGGTATAGCCACCGGACACCGACAGGCTGGGCAGCTCATCGGCACGTGCGGTGCCGACCTGGGCTTGGGCCTGGCGCAGGCGCGCGTCTGCGGCGTCCAGGCTCGGGTGGCCGGCCAGGCCCTCGGCGACCAGCGCGTCCAGCTGCGCATCGCCCAGCGCCTTCCACCAGTCCTGCGCCGGGAAGCCGGTGGCGCTCAGGTCGGTGTCGGCCAGGTTGCGTTCGCTGTGCAGGCTGTCCACGTCAAGCACGTGGCCCTGCGGGTTGAGACCACGACTGCTGGCGCAGGCGGCCAGGGCCAGGGCCAGCGCTGACACCAGCAGCGCGCGCCCGGACCGGCGGAGAGTGGAATGCGGGATCGGGTTCATGGGGTCGTCAGGGAATCGCGGATTCGGGTAAGGAGGGACAGCAGCAGCGTGCGCTCGTCGGCGGAAAGATCACGCAGGGCGTAATCCATCACCGCGTCGCCACGCAGCTTCAACCGCGCCCACAATGCGCGGCCTTCATCGGTCAGCACGATCTGCAGCGCACGCCGGTCCTGCGCATGCGGTTCGCGGCGGACGCAGCCCAGTGCCTCGAGCTTGTCCAGCAGGCGGGTGACTGCGCTGGGTACCTGGTCGATGGCCTGGGCCAGTTCGTTGGCCGTGCACGGGGCCATGTGCGAGAGCACCTTCAACCCGATGTAGTGGGTGAAGCCGATCCCCAGGTCTTCTTCAGCCATGGACGCGTCGAGTTGCCGGACCAGGCCGTCGCGCACCTGGCGCAGCAGCAGCCCGAAGCTGGGGGGAGTGGTTGCAGGACAGATCATGGGGGAGCATTCTCTTCCAAAAAAAATATTTCTCAATGGAAATATTCGATCTGGCATCGAATGCTGTGTTGCAGCAGTGGGCTGGATCAATGAAGGCGCCTACCTTAATGATCTGGTCAGGTGGCCCGGTAGTACAATTCAGCCAATGGATGACACATTTCAGCCAGCGGACATGATGAACAAGGCAGAAATTCCCGCTCCCAAGCGCCTGCTCAGGGACGACGCACTGGATTGGTTCGAGCGCAACGATGGCCCACCGGTGGTCGCTTTCCGCTTCGACAGCCCGCAGGGGCTGGTCCGGGAAGTGGACTGGCACCACCACCAGCGCGCCCAGCTGATCTGTGTCGAGCGTGGCCTGCTGACCACCCGCACCTCGCACGGGACGTGGTCGCTGGCGCCGGGCTCGGCCGGCTGGATGCCGCCGCTGGAGCCGCATACGGTGACCCTGGATGGTCCGCTGCGCGGTTGGGGCATGGCACTGGCCGCGCCGGCCTGCGCCACCCTGCCCGCCGATCCCTGCGTACTGGGCCTGTCCAAGCTGGCGCAGGCGCTGGCCGACCGCATCTGCGAATGGCCGCTGGGCTATGACACCACGCCCGAGCGCCAGCACATCATCGAGGTGCTGCTGGACGAGATCCGCACCGCGCCGCGCCAGCGCATGCACCTGCCGATGCCGCACGACCGGCGCCTGCTGAAGATCGCCTCGCAGCTGCTGGCCGACCCGTCCGACGAGCGCAGCCTGGCCGAATGGGCGCATTGGGCCGGCCTGTCGCCGCGCAGCCTGACCCGTCACTTCCGCGACGAGACCACGCTCAGCTTCGCCCAGTGGCGGCAACAGGCCCGCCTGTCCGAAGCCCTGCGCCAGCTGACCGATGGCCGCAGCGTGGCCGACATCGCCCATGCACTGGGCTTCAGCAGCGCCAGCGCCTTCGTCACCGTGTTCCGCCGCCACTTCGGGCTGCCACCGGGGCGCTACCTGGCGCGGGCCGGGCATGGCCTCGAAACCGGGCTGGACCCTGCACGTGGCTTGGCATCCCCCGCCGCATCCGGATAATCACAGGATTGCGAGCGGCGACCGCCGTCGCCGCCTCCCGACATAGGTAACAACGCCGCATGACCGAACTTGCCCGCCCCGTGTTCCACGGATTCGAACAACTGCCGCTGCGCGAGTACGCCGAACGCGCCTACCTCGACTACTCGATGTACGTGGTCCTGGACCGCGCCCTGCCGTTCATCGGCGACGGCCTGAAGCCGGTGCAGCGCCGCATCATCTATTCGATGAGCGAGCTGGGCCTGAATGCCGCGTCCAAGCCGAAGAAGTCCGCGCGCACCGTCGGTGACGTCATCGGTAAGTACCACCCGCACGGCGACAGCGCGTGCTACGAGGCGCTGGTGCTGATGGCGCAGCCGTTCTCGTACCGCTACCCGCTGATCGAGGGCCAGGGCAACTTCGGCTCCAGCGATGACCCGAAGTCGTTCGCGGCGATGCGTTACACCGAATCCAAGCTGACCCCGATCGCCGAAGTACTGCTGGGCGAACTGGGCCAGGGCACCACCGACTGGGCACCGAACTTCGACGGCACCCTGCAGGAACCGACCTGGATGCCAGCGCGGCTGCCGCACCTGCTGCTGAACGGCACCACCGGCATCGCCGTGGGCATGGCCACCGACGTGCCGCCGCACAATCTCAACGAGATCGTCAGCGCACTGCTGCACCTGCTGGACAACCCCGATGCGACCGTGCGCGACCTGTGCGAGCACGTGCAGGGCCCGGACTACCCGTCCAGCGCCGAGATCATCACCGCCGCCAACGATCTGCGGAACATCTACGAGACCGGCAACGGCAGCGTGCGTGCGCGTGCGACCTTCAACAAGGAAGCCAACAACATCGTGGTGACGGCGCTGCCGTTCCAGGTGTCGCCGTCGAAGGTGATCGAGCAGATCGCCGCGCAGATGCGCGCCAAGAAGCTGCCGTGGCTGGAAGACATCCGCGACGAATCCGACCACGCCAACCCGGTGCGCGTGGTGCTGGTGCCACGTTCCAACCGCGTCGACGCCGACCAGCTGATGGGCCACCTGTTCGCGACAACGGACCTGGAGCGCAGCTACCGCGTCAACCTCAACGTGATCGGGCTGGACGGCCGTCCGCAGGTGAAGAACCTGAAGATGCTGCTCAGCGAATGGCTGACCTTCCGCAGCAACACCGTCACCCGCCGCCTGCAGCACCGCCTGCAGAAGGTCGAGCGCCGCCTGCACCTGCTGGAAGGCCTGCTGGTCGCCTTCCTCAACCTGGACGAGGTGATCCACATCATCCGTACCGAGGACGAACCGAAGGCAGCGCTGATCGCGCGCTTCGGCCTGTCCGAGGAACAGGCCGAGTACATCCTGGAAACCAAGCTGAAGCAGCTGGCCCGCCTGGAAGAGATGAAGATCCGCGGCGAGCAGGACGAGCTGGTCAAGGAACGCGAGAAGATCCTCGGCATCCTCGACAGCAAGGCCAAGCTGAAGAAGCTGATCCGCGACGAACTGACGGCCGACGCCAAGAAGTTCGGCGACGCGCGCCGTTCGCCGCTGGTGCAGCGCCAGGCCGCGCAGGCCATCGACGAGACCGAGCTGGTGCCGAGCGAGCCGATGACCGTGGTGCTGTCGGAAAAGGGCTGGATCCGTGCCGCCAAGGGCCATGACGTCGATGCGTCCGCCCTCTCCTACCGCGACGGTGATGCCCTGCAGGGCGCGGTGCGTGCGCGCAGCACCCAGCAGGTCGCGTTCCTCGACAGCGAGGGCCGCGCCTACTCGACGCCGGTGCACACCCTGCCCTCCGCGCGTGGCAACGGCGAGCCGCTGACCGGCCGCTTCTCGCCGGCAGCGGGTACCAGCTTCGTGACCCTGGCCAGTGCCGAGCCGGATGCCCGCTTCGTGCTGGCCTCCAGCCATGGCTACGGCTTCGTCACCCGCTTCGAGAACCTGATCGGTCGCAACAAGGCCGGCAAGGCGATGCTGAACCTGTCGTCCGGCTCGTCGGTGCTCACCCCGTCGATGGTCGCCAACGTGGCCACCGACCGCATCGTGGCGGTGACCAGTTCCGGCAACCTGCTGGCGATCGCCGCCAACGACCTGCCGGAACTGGACAAGGGCAAGGGCAACAAGATCATCGAGATCCCGAAGGCCAAGCTCGCCACTGAACGCGTGGTCGCCATCGTGGCGATCAGCCCGGGGCAGACCCTGCAGGTGCGCAGCGGTCAGCGCACGATGGGCCTGAAGTTCAACGAGCTCGACGCCTACCTCGGCGCCCGCGCCACCCGCGGCCACCTGCTGCCGCGCGGCTGGCAGAAGGTGGAAGGGTTGTCGGTGGAATAAGGGCTTGGGCCCTGCCCCTGGTGGGTGTCAACCTTGGTTGAGGTGGGTGTCAACCTTGGTTGACACGCATTACCCCGGCAAACGCCAACCTCGGTTGGCGTTTTCGATCCCAATGGGGTCAGAGCCGTTTTCGTTGAAAACGGATCCGACCCCGGACACGAAAAAGCCGGGGCATTCCCCGGCTTTTTCGTTGTCGGCTGGCGGGCGATGGAGCAGCTGGCTGGCGAAGGCTGGCTGGCGGTGCTCCGGTGCTGGCGGGCGACATTGCTTTGTGCGCCTGGTAGAGCCGACCGCTGGTCGGCTGCTCTGCAAAAAGCAGCCGACCAGCGGTCGGCTCTACCGAAGCGCGGTGCCGGCTCAGTGCGCCGGGGCGCCGTTGCCGTCGATCTTGCTCAGCTGGTACAGCTCCAGGCCGATGCGCTTGATCAGGCCCAGCTGCTGCTCCAGCCACCAGGCGTGGTCTTCCTCGGTGTCCTTCAGCTGCGCCAGCAGGATGTCGCGGCTCACGTAGTCACCCTTCTCCTCGCACAGCTTCATGCCGGCGGCGAGATTGTTCCGAACCGCGTATTCAGTGTCGAGATCCTTCTGCAGCATCTCTTCCACGGTCTTGCCCGGCTCGGTGGCATGCGGGCGCATGTCCGGGTCGCCGCCCAGGAACAGGATCCGGCGCAGCAGCGCATCGGCGTGCTGGGTTTCCTCTTCCATCTCGTGGTTCAGGCGTTCGTACAGCGCGAACAGGCCCTGGTCCTCGTAGCGGCGGGAATGGATGAAGTACTGGTCGCGGGCAGCAAGCTCGCCGCGCAGCAGTTCCTTCAGGCAGGCGATGACGTCCGGGTTGCCTTTCATGGGGGGCTCCTGTGAATCGATGCGGCATAGGGTGCCGCATTTCAAAATACGGTGATCTAATCGGAATCAGTCGCAGTTGCGCCTGCGGCTACAATCGGCCCACGAGTTCGGAAAGGACGTGCGATGCGACGTACATGGCGTTGGGTGCTGGGCGTGTTGGTCGCCATCGTGCTGGTCACCGCACTGGTCCTGTGGCTGCTGCTGCGCGGCAGCCTGGCCGACCTGGACGGCGAGCATGCGCTGCCCGGCCTGGCCAGGCCGGTCACCATCGAGCGCGATGCGCTGGGCGTGGTCACCATCACCGCCACCAGCCAGGCCGACGCGATGCGCGCATTGGGCCGCGTGCATGCGCAGGAACGCTATTTCGAGATGGACCTGATGCGCCGCAGCGCGGCCGGCGAACTGTCCGCACTGTTTGGCCCGAAGGCGATCGATGCCGACAAGCGCATGCGCGTGCATCGGCTGCGCGCGCGCACCGAGGCGAACATGCAGGCTGCGCTGGGCGACAACGTCGACGCCGTGAGCGCCTATGTCGGTGGGGTCAATGAGGGCCTGGCCGGCCTCTCCGTGCGGCCATGGGCCTACCTGCTGCTGCAGCAGTCGCCGCAACCGTGGCAGGCCAGCGACAGCGTGCTGACCGGGCTGGCCATGTACGCCGACCTGCAGGACCCCGGCAACCAGACCGAGCTTGCACTGAGCCGCATCCGCGCAGTGGTGCCGCCGGCGCTGTACGCATTGATCGCCCACGACGGCACCGAATGGGATGCGCCGCTGTTCGGCGAACCCACCGGCAACGCTGCCCTGCCCGATGCCAGCCAGCTGGATCTGCGCACATTGCACGCGAAACCGGGCACCGAGCAGGAAGAGGCCGATGTCATCGGCAGCAACAACTTCGCCGTGGCCGGCGCGCTCACCGCCGACGGTCGCGCGATCGTCGCCGACGACATGCATCTCGGCCTGCGCGCGCCGGGTCTGTGGTTCCGCGTGCGCCTGCGCTACCCCGACCCGCAGGCCGCGAGCGGACAGGTTGACGTCACCGGCTTCTCACTGCCCGGCCTGCCAGCGGTGATCGTCGGCAGCAACGGCCACGTCGCCTGGGGCTTCACCAACAGTTACATAGACACCGCCGATTACCGCACTGAACCAGCCAACGCCGCAGTGACCGTGCATGAAGAGCGGATTGCGGTGGCCGGCCAGGCCGACGTGCTGTTCCCGGTGCACGAAACCGACTGGGGGCCGATCCTGCACACGCATGCCGATGGCAGCGGCGACGCGCTGCGCTGGGTCGCCCACCTGCCCGGCGCGGTGCGCCTGGACTTCGGTGACCTGGCCCGCGCCGGTGACCTGGACAGTGCCCTGCAGTTCGCCGACCACGCCGGCATCCCCGCACAGAACCTGGTGGTCGGCGACCGCAGCGGACGCATCGCCTGGCGCCTGATCGGCGCCCGCCCCGACCGCGGTCCGGGCTGTGCACCGGCCGGCTTCACCGCCGCCAACAACCAGGACTGCGCCCCTTGGCCGATCCGCAGCGACGCATCGCCGGCATTGATCGACCCACCGAACCATCGCCTGTGGACCGCCAACGGCCGCGTCCTCGACGGCGAGGCACTGGCCAATGTCGGCAACGGTGGTTATGACCTTGGCGCCCGCGCGCGGCAGATCCGCGATCTGCTCGCCATCCAGGACCGTTTCGACGAGCACGATCTGCTGGCGATCCAGCTCGACGATCGCGCGGTGTTCCTGCAGCGCTGGTGGGCACTGCTGCACGACGTCATCGAGCGCAGTGACGACCCTGCACTGAAGCGTTTGAAGGAAGTCAGCCATCAATGGGGCGGTCGTGCCGCGGCCAGTTCGGTCAGCTACCGGGTAGTACGTGAATTCCGCACCCAGGTGATGGAGACGTTGTCCGATGCACTGCTGGCACCGGCCAATGCGCAGCTGGGTGATGACTACCTCGACCCACGACTGGCGCAGCTGGAAGGCGTGGCCTGGCCGATGCTGCAACAGCGTCCGGCCCATCTGCTGCCACCGGCCTTCGACAGCTGGGATACGCTGCTGATCGACGCGGCACGCCGCACCGAGAGCGAGCTGGCCAAGCAGGGACCGCTGTCCAAGCGCACCTGGGGCGAACGCAACACTGCGGCGATCTGCCACCCCATCGCACGGGCGCTGCCGGGCATCGCCAAGCGCTGGCTGTGCATGCCCGCCGACCAGCTGCCCGGCGACCGTGACATGCCACGCGTGCAGACGCCGAACTTCGGTGCTTCCGAGCGCATGGTGGTCTCGCCCGGCCACGAGGCCGACGGCATCGTGCACATGCCGGGCGGCCAGAGCGGCCATCCACTGTCACCCTACTGGGGCGCCGGCCACGAGGACTGGGTGCATGGACGGCCGACGCCCTTCCTGCCCGGCAAGGCACAGCACGTGATGACACTGGTGCCGGCGCGGTAGTGCCGGCCGCTGGCCGGCAACCTCTTGTTGCTGGGCACACCTGCGTGGATGCCGGCCAGCGGCCGGCACCACCGTTCAACGCTCAAGCCCTGCGACGCTCGATCAGGTTCAGCAGCGGCCCGGTCATCGCCGTGGTCACCAGCGCCATGACCACCAGCACGGCGAACAGGCGGTCGCCGAGCAGGCCCAGCTCGTAACCCAGGTTGAGCACGATCAGCTCCATCAGGCCACGGGTGTTCATCAGCGCGCCCAACCGCCACGCCTCGCGCGTGGGCATGCCGGCACTGCGTGCAGCACTGAAGGTGCCCAGCAGCTTGCCCACCGTGGCCACCGCGATCACCACCCCGCACAACACGATGTCGCTGGCCTGCAGTGCATCGGCGCGCATGCGAAGGCCGGTCACGGCGAAGAACAACGGCAGCAGCAGGGTCACCGCAAACGGTTCGACGCGGGCCATCAACAGGTCGCGCAGCTGCGCGTTGGACGATACCGCGACGCCCGCCGCGAAGGCACCGAACAGCGCGTGGATGCCCAGCATTTCGGTGATCAGGGCACTGCCCAACGACAGCAGCAGGATGCCGAGCAGCCAGCGCCCCTCACGGCCCGGCGCAATCTGCTGGCGGGCGAACCACGGCTTCACCAGCCCCAGCATCAGCGCCACGAAGGCGACCACGCACAGCAGGTTGAGGCTGGCCGGCAGCCATCCACTGGCCTGTGCAGCCGCCACGATCAGTGCCAGCAGGCACCATGCGGTGGCATCGCCCAATGCCGCGCACGCGATGGCGGTCTGCCCCAGCGACGTCTGCGCGATGCCGCGGTCGGCAAGGATGCGCAGCAGCACCGGGAACGCGGTGATGCTCATCGAGATGCCGACGAAAAGTGCGAAGGCAGTGAAGCCCACGCCCTGCGGGCCGTGCTGCGGATACAGCCAGATCGCCAACGCGACGCCGAGCACGAACGGCACCGCGATGCCGGCATGGCTGACCGTGAAGGCGAAACGCCGGCGGCCGCGCAGTGCCGCCAGGTCCAGCTCGGCACCGGCCACCAGCAGGAACATCAGCACGCCCAGCTGGCTGAGCATGCCCAGCGGGCCCAGCGAACTGACCGGGAACAGCGCACCATGCAACTGCGGCAGCAGGCTGCCGAGCACCAGCGGGCCCATCATCAGGCCGGCCGCCATCTCGCCAATCACCGCCGGCTGGCCCAGCCGCTTCAGCAATGCACCGGCGCCCTTGGCTACCAGCAACAGCACCAGCAGCTGCAGCAGGAAGAGGCCCAGCGGTGACGCCAGATGCTGCGCCCAGCTGCCTTCGGCAGCAACCGTGGCACGGGCGACCATCTCGGGGGCCGCCGGCCCGGCATACCGCGCCAGCAGCACGCCGGCCAGCAACGGCACCCCGGCCCACGCCAGATAACGCCATCCCCATTTCGTGGGCGGCGCGTTGCCGCCTGCCTGTACGTCCATGAACATTCCCCAATGCGCAGGGGGCGATCATACAAAAAGGGGACGGAGGGGATTAAGTCGTTTGTGCCACTAACGACTTAATCCCCTCCGTCCCCTTTTTGGGGCTTAGGCCAGTGCCTGCTCGTGCACGCCGGCGATCGCGCGTCCCGAAGGGTCGGCAGCTGCGGCGAAGCTGGCGTCCCAGGCAATGGCCGCCGGCGACGAGCAGGCGATCGACTTGCCGCCGGGCACGGTCTCCGCGGCCGCACGGCTGGGGAAGAACTGCTCGAACAGGTGGCGGTAGTAATACGCCTCCTTGGTCTGCGGCGGGTTGTGCGGGAAGCGCTTGTCGGCCGCCGCCAGCACGCGGTCACTCACCTGCGCCTCGGCATGCGCCTTCAGGCCGTCGATCCATCCATAGCCGACGCCATCGCTGAACTGCTCCTTCTGACGCCACAGGATGCTGTCCGGCAGGTAGCCGTCGAACGCCTCGCGCAGCACCGCCTTTTCGATGCGGCGACCGCCAAAGCCGGCACCGACCATCTTGTGCGCGGCATCGAAGCGCATCGCCACGTCGAGGAATTCACGATCCAGGAACGGCACGCGCGGCTCCACGCCCCAGGCCATCATCGACTTGTTGGCACGCAGGCAGTCGTAGTTGTGCAGCGCGTCGAGCTTGCGCACCAGCTCCTCGTGGAATTCACGCGCATCCGGCGCCTTGTGGAAATACAGGTAGCCACCAAAGATCTCGTCGCTGCCCTCGCCGGAGAGCACCATCTTCACCCCCATCGCCTTGATCCGCCGCGCCAGCAGGAACATCGGCGTCGAGGCGCGAATGGTGGTGACGTCGTAGGTTTCGATGTGGCGAATCACTTCCGGCAGCGCATCGAGACCTTCCTCGAAGGTGTACTCGAAGCCGTGATGCACGGTACCCAGCGCTTCGGCAGCAATGGCAGCGGCAGCCAGATCGGGCGAGCCCTTCAAGCCGATCGCGAACGAATGCAGGCGCGGCCACCAGGCTTCGGTCTGCCCGCCATCCTCGATGCGGCGACGTGCATAGCGCGCGGCTACCGCCGCCACCAGCGACGAGTCCAGGCCACCGGACAGCAGCACGCCGTACGGCACGTCGCTCATCAACTGGCGTTCCACTGCATGCTCGAAGGCCTGGCGCAGTTCGGCCAGATCGGCCTGGCGACCCTGCACGTCGGCATAGTCACGCCACGGTTGCTGGTAGTAGCGCACCAGTTCACCGCTGGCACTGTCGAAATAGTGGCCCGGCGGGAACTGCGCGACATCGGCACAGGTATCGACCAGCGCCTTCATTTCCGAGGCCACGCGCAAGCGCCCCTGGGCGTCGTGGCCCCAGTACAGCGGCACCACACCGACCGGGTCGCGCGCCACCAGCACGCGTCCACTGTCACGGTCCCACAGCGCGAAGGCGAAGATGCCGTTGAGCTGTTCCAGCCACTGCGCCGGCGCGCCGCCCTGGCGGTACAGCGCGTTGATCACCTCGCAGTCCGAGCCGGTCTGGAAGTCGTAGGTGGTGGTCAGCGCTGCCTTCAACGCCTGGTGGTTGTAGATCTCGCCGTTCACCGCCAGCGCCAGCTGGCCATCGGCCGACAGCAGCGGCTGCGAACCACCGGCCGGATCGACGATGGCCAGCCGTTCATGGACCAGCAGCGCACCTTCGTCGAGGTACACGCCGCTCCAGTCCGGGCCACGGTGGCGCTGGCGTTGCGACAGTTCCAGCGCGTGGCGGCGCAGGGTGGGAAGATCGTCACCGGCCTGCAGGCCGAAGATTCCGAAGATCGAACACATGGGGGAGCTCCTGTTGGGGAATTTCACGGGTGGGAAGGTGTTCGACCGGCCATCCAGGCCCGGGCAGGCTGCGCCCGGGCACAAAAAAACCCGCATCGGCTGATGCGGGTTTTCTGGTGTCCGGGCGTGTGTTGCTGTCTATCTTCCCAGGGCGCAGTCCCGCATCGGCCGCGCACGATTATTCGCGCGCAGATTATTGCGGTTGTTGTTGTTGACGGCGGTGGCCAGGCGGATCGACATGGCATTGACCCTACCCCGGTTTCCAGCGCGGCGCAACAGTTGCGTCGGCAACGAGGCACCGGGGCACTGGTTGCCCTGCCCTGCCTGGGCCTGGCGCCTGCCAGACCCTCACCCGCCTTCGGCCCTGCCAGCGGCGGCCGGCTTGTTCGCCCGGCCCCAGGCGCAGCGTTTCTACATGGCCGCGCCAAGCTACTGGGAAAAGGCGATCATGCCGCCGTTATTCATCTTTTCGGACCAGGGCCCGGCTACAGTCCTGCGCGGAAGGTGTGCCGACCAACGGTCGGCATCCACCATCGTCACACCAGCAGCCGTTCCACCAGCCGCTGGTACAGCCCCGGCAGCGCTTCCAGATCGTCCACGCGCACGTTCTCGTCCACCTGGTGGATGCTGGCATTGACCGGGCCTACTTCGATGCACTGGGCGCCCAATGGCGCGATGAAGCGTGCATCGGAGGTGCCGCCGCCGGTGCTTTCTTCCGGCGCGCGGCCGATGTGCTCGGCCAGCACCGCACGCGCGGCGGCGCGCAGCGTGCCTTCCGGGGTGTAGAACGGCTCGCCGCTGCGATGCCACTTCAGCGTGTACTGCAGGCCATGCCGTTCCAGCAGTGCGGTGATCTCCGCCTCCAGCTTCGGCGCATCCCAGTGCGGGTTGTAGCGGATGTTGAAATCCACTTCGAGCTCACCGGGAATCACGTTGTTGGCACCGGTGCCGGCGTGGATGTTGGAGATCTGCAGGCTGGTCGGCGGGAAACTCTCGTAGCCGTCGTCCCAGCGCCGCGCGCATAGTTCGGCCAGGGCCGGCGCCGCCTGGTGAATCGGGTTGCGTGCCTTTTCCGGATACGCCACGTGGCCCTGCACGCCTTGGATGCGCAGTTTGGCCGACAGGCTGCCGCGACGTCCCACGCGCAGCAGATCGCCCAGCGTCGCGGTCGACGACGGCTCACCGGTGATGCACCAGTCGATGCGCTGCCCGCGTGCGGCGAACAGGCGTGCGACGTGGCGCACGCCATCGATGGCATCGCCCTCCTCGTCGCTGGTCAGCAGTACCGCCAGCGTGCCGGGATGGTCGGGATGGTCGGCGACGAACTGCTCGGCGGCCACCACGAACGCCGCCACGCTGCCTTTCATGTCGGCGGCACCGCGCCCATACAGCACGCCATCGCGGATCTGTGGGGTGAACGGGTCGCTGGTCCAGGTCTCGCGCGGGCCGGTGGGCACCACGTCAGTGTGGCCCAGCAGAACCAGCACCGGCGCGCCCTGGCCATGGGTCGCCCACAGATTGTCAACGTCGCCCAGACGCAGATGATCGCACTGGAATCCGGCCTGCTTCAGCCGCGCCGCCAACAGCGCCTGGCAACCAGCATCGTCCGGCGTTACCGAAGGTCGCGCAATCAGCTCGCAGGTCAGGTCGAGGACCGCGCTCACGCGGCACCCACGCCGAAGCGGGCCTTGAAGCCGTTGTCACTGAAACCCTGGCTGACCGTGCCGTCGGCGGTGACCACCAGCGGGCGCTTGATCAGCTGCGGATACTCGCGCAGCAGCAGCTTCCACTCGGCCTCGGAGTCCGCGGCCTTGCGGTTGTCCGGCAGCTGCCGCCAGGTAGTGGAAGACTTGTTCACCATCGCGGCCAGGCCACCCAGCTGCGCTGCCCACGCCAGCAGCATTTCCGGGCTGGGTTTGTTCTCGCGGTAGTCGACGAAGGTGTACGGCACGCCGAAGCGGTCCAGCCACTTGGTCGCCTTCTTGCAGGTATCGCAGTTCTTCAAACCGTAGACAGTGGTGCTCATGGCCATCTGTGATGCTGGAAAACAGAGGGCCAGAATCTCACAACAGGCGCTCGGACACGACCCGGAACGGCACTCTCGGCAAGCGGAAGGCCAGGCCCGATGCAAGCGCCACGCCCATCGCCTGCAGGCGCGGGCACTGCAGCTCGCGTTCCAGGCGCAGCGGCTGCAGGCTGTCGAGGCCTACCGGCAGCGCGATGCGGGTGCTGGCCCAGCGACAGTCGCAGGTGCGGGCGATGGCCTCGTCCTGGCAGGTGAGGAAACGCAGGAGGGCCTGATGGCCACCGAAGGCGGCGCCGGCATCGGCCAGCGCCGCGACAGTGCGCGGCGCAGCCGGGTCCAGCGCATGGCGTGCAGCAGGCGCGGCAGCATCCGCCCCAACAGGGTGTCGGACGGATGCCGGTAGATCGCGGACTGCGCCAGATCCTCCGGCGCAGCCACCTTCAGTCGGCCAGGCCGCGCAGCAGGTCGTTGACGCTGGTCTTGCTGCGGGTCCTGGCATCAACCTGCTTGACGATCACCGCGCAGTACAGCGAATGCGTACCGTCCTTGCTCGGCAGCGAGCCGGACACCACCACGCTGTACGGCGGGATGTAGCCGTAGGTGATCTCGCCGGTGGCACGGTTGTAGATGCGGGTGCTCTGGCTGAGGAACACGCCCATGCCGATCACGCTGTGGTGACCGACCACCACGCCTTCCACCACTTCTGAACGCGCACCGATGAAGCAGTGGTCTTCAATGATGGTCGGGCTGGCCTGCAGGGGTTCCAGCACGCCGCCAATGCCGGCACCGCCGGACAGGTGGCAGTGCTGGCCGATCTGCGCGCACGAACCCACGGTGGCCCAGGTATCGACCATGGTGCCTTCACCGACATAGGCACCGATGTTGGTGAAGCTCGGCATCAGCACCACGTCCTTGCCGAAGTACGTACCGCGGCGGGCAATGGCGCCCGGCACCACGCGCACGCCACCACGGCGGAACTTCGCTTCGTCATAACCGGCAAAACGCGATTCGACCTTGTCCCAGAACGGCGCCGGACGTGCGTCGACCACGGCCATGTCGTTGACGCGGAAGTACAACAGCACGGCCTTCTTCAGCCACTCGTTGACCTTCCAGCCACCGTGGCCGTCCGGTTCGGCAACGCGGAATTCGCCGCTTTCCAGGCCGTCGATCACACGGTTGACCAGCGGCCTGGTCGAGCCTTCCAGTTCGTGAAGGGTCAGCGTGGCGCGGCGTTCGAAGGCACTTTCGATGCCGAACTTCAGTTCTTCCACGCCCGGCGCGGCCGGCTTGCGCAGCGACTTGCGGGCGATGGTTTCGGCGCGTGCGGCTTCTGCGCTCTTGGCCGGGGCCTTCTTCGGTGCTGCCACCTTCTTCGCCGGCGCCTTCACCACCGCGGCTTTCTTCGGCGCGGCAGCCTTCTTCGCGGCCGGCACGGCGGCAGTTTTCTTGGCCGCTGCGCTCTTGGCGGTGGCAGCAGTCTTCTTAACAGGCTTGGTGGCCATCAGGCGGGGTCTCCGGCGTTTCGATCAGGGTCCAGGCAGGCCAGCATCGCGTCATGCAGCTGCTGCCGGGCAGGTTCAGTCAGGGGGAGGTCGTGTTCGTCACTGATCACGAAGGTGTCTTCGGCGCGTTCGCCGAACGTGGCAATGCGTGCATCATGCACGCGCAGGCCCTGGTTGCGCAGCACGAACGCCACGTCGGCCAGCAGGCCGGGGCGGTCGGGGGCGACCAGGGCAAAACGGGTTGCGCCCGGTTCATCGCGGAACTCGATGCGCGGCGCGAAGCGGAAATGGCGCAGCTGGCGTGGCACCACCCGACGCGACGGGCGCAGGCGCGAAAGGTCACCACTGAGTGCCTCGCGCAGCGCGGCCTCCAGGTTGGCGCTGCTGCCATCGGCGAAGCTGTCGGCCGGGTTCACTTCGAAGGTATCGAAAATGGTGTCGGCCGGGCCATCCAGCACGCGCGCGCGATGGATCCCGTAGCCCTTGCGGTCCAGGGTCATCACGATGGCGGCGAACAGGCCGTCGCGGTCCGGCGAATGCACGAACACTTCCAGTGCCGGGTCGTCGACACTGATGCGGCGCACCTTCACCAGCGTCTGGCCCTGTTTCACCGGTACCAGCGCCGCGGCCTGCCAGGCCAGCTGCTCGGGGCGCAGGCGAATGAAGCCCTCATCCGGCATCACGGCGAACTGGCGGTCGATGGTGGCGTCGTCGTAACCCTGCTCGCGCACAAGTGCGCGCACGCTGTCACGCGCCTCGGCCACGCGCTCGGCGGCCGGTACCGGATGCTCCAACCCCTCGCGCAGCGCACGCCGGGTGGCAAAGTACAGGTCGGCCAGCAGGCGATCCTTCCAGGCATTCCACAGTTTCGGACTGGTGCCGGCGATATCAGCGCAGGTCAGCAGGTACAGATAGTCGAGGCGGTCGCGGCTGCCCACCAGGGTGGCGAAGCGATGGATCACCACCGGGTCGGCGATGTCCTGCTTCTGCGCGGTCACCGACATGCGCAGATGCTGTTCGACCAGCCACGCTACCAGTTCGGTATCGGACGTGCTCAGCGCATGCGCCTGGCAGAACGCGCGCGCATCGACCGCGCCCAGTTCGGAATGGTCGCCGCCGCGGCCCTTGGCAATGTCATGGAACAGGCCGGCCAGCAGCAGCAGCTCCGGCTTGCGCAGGCGCGGCCAGACTTCATGGGCGATCGAGAAGCGTTCGTCGGCACGGCTGCTGGCGAACAGGCCGATGTTGCGCAGGACCATCAGCGTGTGCTGGTCGACGGTATAGACATGGAACAGGTCGAACTGCATGCGCCCGCTGACCTGGGCGAACGCGGGAATCCACTGGCCGAGCACGCCCAGCCGCGCCATGCGCGAAAGCGTATCGACCGGGCGTTGGCCACGCAGCAGGGTCATGAACTGCTCGCGCGCGTCGGTGTCGGCCTGGTCGTAGGCCGGCAGCAGCGGCAGCGCTTCGGCCAGCGCGCGCGCCGTCAGCGAATGCAGGCCGCGTACCTGCGGATTGTTGGCCCAGCTGGAGAACAGCGCAAACACCTGGCCGATATCGCCACGCGGCCAGTCGGCCTCGTTGGCGGCCAGGTAGCCGCGGCGCAGGGAGAAGCCCACGGTCAGCGGCTCCGGCTGCGCTTCGCCATCGAACTGTTCCTCGAAGCGCTGCAGCAGGCGGTCGCTGATCCGGCGCACCACCAGCGCGGCGCGGTAGAAGCCCTGCATCATCTTCTCGACACCGAGGTTCTCGGCGTCGTCTTCGAAGCCCAGGCGCGCGGCCAGGGTCTTCTGGTAATCGAAACGCAGGCGCTCTTCCGGGCGACGTGCTACCAGGTGCAGGCCGAAGCGCAACCGCGCCAGCACCGCACGTTCGCGCTTGAGCGCCGCGGCTTCGTCGGCACCCAGATGGCCGAGCCCGACCAGGGCTTCCAGGTCGCGCACGCCAAAGGCACGCAGAGCCATCCAGCCCAGCGTGTTGAGATCGCGCAGGCCACCGGGACCATCCTTCAGGTCCGGCTCCAGGTTGTCGGCGGTATCGCCGAAACGCTGGTGCCGGTTGCGCAGTTCTTCCAGCTTGGCCAGGAAGAACGCGCGTGCCGGCCACAGTTCGCGGTCGTCGATGGCCTCGCGCAGCGCGCGGCGCGCCGCATCATCAGCCAGGATCGGGCGCGCCTCGATCAGCGCGGTCAGCACGGTCTGGTCCGTCGCCGCCTCGCGGCACTGGGATGCAGAACGCACCGCATGGCTGACCGCCAGACCGCAATCCCACAGCAGCGCAAACAGGCGCGCCAGTGCCGCTTCGTGCGCCAGCTGTGCCGGCGGGCCGCCGAACACCAGCAGGTCGATGTCCGAGCGCGGGAACAGCTCACCGCGCCCATAGCCGCCCACCGCGAACAGCGACAGGCCACTATCGACTGGCAGGCAGCGCTGCCACGCCAGGCGGATCAGATGGTCGGCGGCACGCGCGCGCAGCGCCAGCAGGCGCTCGATGTTGTCGCCCTGGTCGAAGCGGCGGTACAGGCGCGCGTCGGCCTGCTGCAGCGCCTGGCGCGCGGCAGCAGCCCAGTCCGGGTCGTTGAGCGACGCGGCCGGCGTGTCCAGCAGCGAACTCGCCGGCAGCATCCTCAGGAGACCTGCGACTCGCCCGGCGACAGCGTCAGCACGTCGACGCCAGTCTCGGTGACCGCGATCATGTGCTCCCACTGCGCCGACAGCTTGCGGTCCTTGGTCACCACGGTCCAGCCATCCGGCAGCACCTTGTTGTAACGGGTGCCCTCGTTGATCATCGGTTCGATGGTGAAGGTCATGCCCGGCTGCAGCACCAGGCCCTGGCCCGGGCGGCCGTAATGCACCACCTGCGGCTCGTCGTGGTAGACCTTGCCGATGCCGTGGCCGCAGTACTCGCGCACCACGCTGAAACGCTCGCCTTCGGCATAGCTCTGGATGGCATGGCCGATGTCGCCCAGGGTTGCGCCCGGACGCACCGCACGGATGCCGCGCCACATCGCTTCGTAGGTGGTTTCCACCAGGCGGCGGGCCATCACCGACGGCGTGCCGACGAAGTACATGCGGCTGGTGTCGCCGTGCCAGCCGTCCTTGATGACGGTGACGTCGATATTGATGATGTCGCCATCCTTCAGCACCTTCCCTTCGCTGGGAATACCGTGGCAGATGACGTTGTTGACCGAGGTGCACACGGTCTTCGGGAAGCCGCGGTAGCCGACGTTGGCCGGAATCGCGCCCTGCACGTTCACGATGTGGTCGTGGCAGATGCGGTCCAGCTCCTCGGTGGTGACACCGGGCTTGACGTGGGGGGTGACGATGTCGAGCACTTCGCTGGCCAGGCGGCCGGCGATGCGCATCATCTCGATTTCCTGCGGGGTTTTCAGATTCACGCTCATGGCGCCCATTATCGCCGATCCCGCTGCAATCTGAACGAACGCCACCCAACTGGCGATCCGGGGCATGCACGGTTCCGGCAAGGAAAGTGAAAGCGTGACGATCTCCACCCTTTCGCACGCCTGTTTATCACGGATTACAGACACTTACCCGCAGAAGCTGGCCACGACCGTTGTCAAAGCGGCCCCGAACCTGCCGCCTTCGCCTTGTTCAACAGACCTTCGGGTCAGGGAGGTTGTCCATGCGATCCACGTTCCGCTCACCGCTCGCCTGGGTCCTGACCGGACTGTTGCTGGCCGGCCCCGCACTGGCCGCCGACACCACGACCTTCAACGTGACCCTGGTGGTCACCAAGGCCTGCACCATCACGGCGGCGGCGGCCACCAACGTTGACTTCGGCACGGCGGCCTCGACCACGGCGACCCCCACCCTGGGCCAGGGCACGGTGACCGCCCAATGCTCGGCCCTGACCCCGTACACGATTTCGCTGAACGCGGGCGCCAATGCCAGCACCGCCAACGACGTCACCACCCGCCGGATGAAGAACACCAACGCCGCGGTGACCGCCAACAACTTCGTTGGCTACCAGCTCTACCAGGACGCCGCACATACCCTGGTCTGGGGTGCGACCTCGGGCACCAACACCCAGGCCGGCATCGGCACTGGCCTGGCCGTGCCCTACATCGTCTACGGCCAGATCCTGAACCTGAGCACCAACAACCCGGCCACCGGCAACTACCTGGATACGGTCACCGCCACGATCACCTATTGATGGAGCACGCCCGCATGGCCGGACCCCGCCCGTGGCGCGCCACCGGCGTGGCGCTGCTCGCCCTCTCCCTGCTGGCCGCAGCCCCTGCCGGTGCCACCAGCCTCCAGGTCGCCCCCACCAGCCTGCAGCTTGAGGCCCGCCAGCGCGCCGGCGAACTGTGGCTGACCAACAGTGGCACCTCGCCGGTCAGGCTGCAGGTGCGGGTCTTCCGCTGGGTACAGCAGGATGGCCAGGAACAACTGCTGCCCACCGAGGAACTGCTGGCCACCCCTCCGATGCAGGAACTGGGCGCGGGCCAGCAGCAGCTGGTACGGGTCATGCGCCCGAACCACGAACCGCCTGCGGCACAGCAGTACTACCGGCTGATCGTCGACGAGGTGCCTGATCTGGCGACCCGTGCCAACGGCATGCAGTTCGTGCTGCGCTATTCGATTCCAGTGTTCGTGCAACCCTCGGGCGGCAAGCTGGCGCCGCGCCTGCAGGCCAGCCTGGTCCGGCTGGACGACGGACGCAACGGCGTGGAGGTGGCCAACACCGGCAACAGCTATGCACAGATCGCCGACCTGGCGCTGGGCAGCGTCCAGCGCCCGCGCATCGTGCACCCCGGCCTGCTGGGCTATGTACTGCCCGGGCAGGTGATGCGCTGGCCGATCGAGCGCACGGCCATCGACCGCGACAACGACCAGATCACGGCCAAGCTCAATGGCGAGTCGGAACAGACGCCGCTGTCGCCACCACCGGCTCGCTGAGGCGTTGATGGGCGCGCTGTTTGCTGCCCTGGCTCCTGCGGCGACCGAAGCCGCCGATGTGTCCGGCGTGGCTGCCGCCGGGGCTGCGGACGTCTCCGGGGTGTCGGCCGACGCGATCCTGCCCGCCCCCACGCCCCTGACCGCCAGCCAGACCCTGTACCTGGACGTCTCGCTCAACAGCACGCCCCGCGGCCTGCTGCCATTCACTGAAACCCGTGGCCGGCTGCAGGCCAGTCCGGAAGTGCTGCGCCAGCTCGGCTTCAGCGCCCGCGGCGATGCGCCGGTCTATCTGGACCAGATCAGCGGGGCGGTTGTGCGCTACGACGCGCATATGCAGACCCTGGCCCTGGACGTGCCGCTGGACCAGCTGACCCTGCCGACCACCGTGCTCAGCCAGCCGCAGACCCGGGCACCGGCCAGCACCGCCTCGCCCGGCCTGCTGCTGAACTACGACGTGTATGGCAGCCGGGTCGACATGCTCGGCAACCTCAGCCTCAGCTCGGAGCTGCGCCTGTTCGGGATCGGCAACGGCACCGTCGAGAACACAGCGATCAGCCGGCGCTACCAGCAGCCCGGCGACCGTCGCTGGCGCGGTGAGAGCGTGCGCCTGGATACGCGCTGGAGCCTGGATTTCCCCGACAAGGCGATGACGCTGGAGGTCGGCGATTTCTACAGCGGCTTCGTCGACTGGACCCGTCCGGTGCGCTTGGGCGGCCTGCAGATCGGCCGCAACTACGGCCTGCAGCCGTATCGCGTACTCACCCCCACGCCCAGCTTCCTCGGCCAGGCGGTGGTGCCGTCCACGGTCGAGCTGTACGTCGATGGCCTGCGCCAGTACAGCGGGCAGGTGCCGGTCGGTCCGTTCCAGCTGGCCGCGCAACCCGGCATCAGCGGCACCGGCAGCGCACAGATGGTGGTGACCGATGCATTCGGGCGCATGCAGACGCTGGATTTCAGTTTCTATGGCACCCAGCAGCTGCTGGCCAAGGGCCTGTCGGACTGGTCGGCCGGCGTTGGCCGCCTGCGTGAGGATTTCGGCCAGCGTTCCTTCGCCTACGACGATCGCACCGTGGCCAGTGCCAGCTGGCGAGGCGGTATCAGCGACACCTTTACCGGCGAAGCACATGCCGAAGGCGGCGGCGGCCTGGCCCAGGCCGGCATCGGCGGCTGGTGGCTGCTCGGCGGCGCGGGCGTGTTCAACGCCGCCTATGCGCACAGTGACTATTACGGCCTGCGGGGCGGGCAATGGGCACTGGGCTACAGCTGGAACAACCGCCGACTCAACTTCAATCTGCGCAGCGTGCGCAGCCATGGCGATTACCGCGACCTGGGCGCACTGCAGGGCAACCTGCCGCCGAGCATCAGTGAACAGGCCACGGTCGGCGCCGATCTGCTGCGGCTGGGCACGCTCAGCGCCAGCTACCTGCGCCTGCGCTATCCCGACGGAGACGACAACCGCTACGCCAGTCTGTTCTGGTCACGCACCTGGAGCCAGCGGTGGTCGGCCTACCTGTCGGTGAACCAGAACCTGGACAAGAGCGATGACCGCAGCATCTACCTGTCGGTCACCGCCAGCCTGGGCAACAACCGCCAGGCCAGCCTCTCCAGCCAGCGCAACGGCGACAGCCAGAGCTGGGTAGCGGACGTGACCCAGCCGGTGCCCGGCGACGGCAGCGCCGGCGGCGTCGGTTGGCGCGCGCAGGTGCGCCATGGCGAGGACGGCAATGGCGGCCTGGCCGAAGTCGGCATCCTCAATGACGTCGGTCGCTACTCATTCGGCGCCTCGCGCCAGGGCGGCCTGAACTATGCCTACGCCAGCGCCAGTGGCAGCCTGGTGTGGATGGGCGGGCATGCCTTCGCCACCCGCGAAGTCTCCGACGCGTTCGCAGTCATCAGCACCAACGGCGTGGGCGGCGTGCCGGTGCGGCTGGAAAACCGGCTGATCGGCGTGACCGATGATCGCGGCCTGCTGCTGGTCAGCCCACTGCTGTCCTGGCAGCGCAACCGCGTCTCCATCGACACCCTGGACCTGCCCGAGGACATGCGCGCCGATCGCATCGAAGACTGGGTGACACCCCGCCAACGCGCCGGTACCCGCGTGACCTTCGCGCTGCGTTCGCGGCCGTCGTTGAACCTGACCCTGCACGGCATGGACGGGCAACCGCTGGAGGTCGGCAGCGAGGTGCAGCTGCCGGACGGGCGACAGGCGCTGGTGGGCTATGACGGGCTGCTGTACCTGGAAGACGTGTCCGCCGGCAGCGTGCTGTACATCACCACCAGCCGCGGGCAATGCAGGGTGAAGGTACCGGACGTGCCCAATGTGGTGGCTTCCGGCGCGCGGCCGAAGCCGGCACCGCTGGCGTGCATCCCGGAGGTAGCGCCATGAGGACGTTGCTGCTCGGCCTGCTGCTGGTCGCCGGCCTGCTGGCGGCGGCACCCGCCCGGGCCGTCGCGGTGTGCGCCGCCGTCGCCGACCCGACGCTGCCTTTTGGCAACGTCAACAGCAATGCGCCCGGTGCAACCACCGGTACGCTCAACATCACCGTGACCTGCACCACTGCCGCGCTGAGCGTGCTGGCCACTACCGGCGTGCGGGTCTGCGTGGGCATCGGCGCCGGCAGCGGCGGCGGCAGCAGCTCCAGCTGGCGGACGATGAAGACCAGCACCAGCGACAGCATGAACTTCCAGCTCTACAACACCTCCAACTTCAGCCAGGTGACCGGGTTGACCCCGCGCGGCTCGCCGCCGGCGCAGGAGCTGACCTTGACCTACAACGTGCCCCTGACCGGCGGCAGCGGCACGCAGACCACGCAGCTGTCCGCACAGATCCCCGCCAATCAGATCCTGGCGTCAGGCGCCTACAGCAGCACCTTCAACGGCGCCAACGTGGTGCTGACCTGGGCCTGGAACGAGGTCCTGCTCGGCAATGCCACGGTGCCCGCCAACTGCAACGGCGGCGCCACCGGCACCAACAGCATCAGCAACGCCTTCAGCTTCACCGCCACCGCCAACGTGTTGCCGCAGTGCGGCAGCTACGTCACCACCAACATGGACTTCGGCAACGTCACCGGCGGCATTCCCGCCAACATCGACCGGACCGCCACCCTGACCCTGACCTGCCTGAAGAACACGGCCTACCAGGTCAGCCTCAACAACGGCCAGAACAATCCCACCGCCACCAGCACGCGGCGCATGGCCACTACCATCGGCGGCAGCACCTACTACCTCACCTACGAGCTGTACCGCGATGCCGCGCGCAGCCTGCGCTGGGGCAATACCCTCAACGTCGATACCGTTGGCGGCACCGGAAGTGGCAGCGCGCAGCAACTCACGATCCATGGCCGGGTGCCGCCGGTCACCGGCCAGCCCCCGGCCGGCATCTACAACGATGTGGTGCAGGTGACCATCACCTATTGACCTGCATGCCGACCAACGGTCGACACCCACCGGGGTTTCGGCAGATCCACGTCATGCGTGGATGCGCGCATCATTCCTGTGCCAGGAGCAGTCGACTGACAGTCGACGCTACAGATTCGGCCGATCCAGCCGATACCGCGCAGCGAGATCTTTCAGCACGGTGGTTGCCAGGTGGCTCGCGCATTTCTGATCGGGGCGATACTGTTCGCCAGCACATTGGCGTGGGCCGAACCCGGCCCCAGCAACCTGCAGATCCGCCTGACCGTGGTCGAAGCCTGCCGCGATGACCCCGGCAGTACCCACTGCCCCGCACCCCACCAGCGCAGCGACACACCGCAACTTCCGCCCCAGGTCCGCGAGCTCGCGCCTCCCGCCGACGACGAAGACACGACGTCCGCCGTGACCGTCATCTACTGATGCGGGCACTTCTGACCCTGCTGGCGATGCTGCTGGCGTTGCCTGCCGCGGCATTGGACCTGTTGCCGACCACACTGCAGCTGCCCGCCGAAGGTGGCCAGGGCGAACTTTGGCTCTTCAACCCCGGTCCCGGCCGCTGGCAGGGCCGGGTACAGATCCTTGCGTGGGACCAGCAGACCGACGCGGACATGCTGCGTCCCACCGACCAGGTGCTCGCCAGCCCCACCCTGCTCGACATCCCGCCCGGCGTCCGACAGCGCATCTGGCTGCTGCCACGCCAGCCGGCATCCGCTGTCGGCGAACAGGCCTATCGGGTCGTCCTGGCCCCCACTACGCCAGGGCTGCAGCGCTATTCGCTGCCGTTGTTCCGCGGGCACGCCACGCCAATGGCCCAATCGCGGCTGCATGCAGGGATCGAACCCGGCCAGTCACATACCTTCCTGCGACTGAGCAACACCGGTACCCTGCACGCACGCCTGAACGATCTCGCCTACATCACCAGCGGCGGTCAGCGCACCCTGCTGCTGCCCGGTCTGGCCGGGTATCTGCTGGCCGGCCATGAGCGCCGCTGGGCCCTGCCCGCCCGCGCTGATGGCTACGCCGGCGGTCATTTCCAGGCCCGGCTGCAGGATGGCCGGGTGGTCGATCTGGTCGCTCCAGGCCCGGCAATTGCAGCCGGCGCACCAAGCGGGCTATAATCGACCGGATTCCTGCCGCCTGCGTGCGCGGGAACCCGTCCACACCGGACGTCACCGGTGAATCCACACCTGCTGCCCCCATCCGTGCCGGGGTGCTCCGCAAGGAGTTCGGCCACGGAGGCAACAGGGAAGCCCAACCCCGGAACCGATCGCGCTTCCACGCGTCCCGCATACCTATCCCCGCGGGCGGAATCGCTGGTTCCATATCAGGAGTATTGCAATGCCCCAGGTCACCATGCGTCAGATGCTGGAAGCCGGCGTCCACTTCGGCCACCAGACCCGCTACTGGAACCCCAAGATGGCTCCGTACATCTTCGGCGCCCGCGGCAAGATCCACATCATCAACCTGGAAAAGACCGTCCCGCTGTTCAACGACGCGATGAACTTCATCTCGTCGGTTGCCCAGAAGCGCGGCACCGTCCTGTTCCTGGGCACCAAGCGCAGCGCCCGCGAAACCATCAAGGAAGAAGCCGAGCGTTGCGGCATGCCGTTCATGAACCAGCGCTGGCTGGGCGGCACCCTGACCAACTTCCGTACCGTCAAGCAGTCGGTTGCCCGCCTGAAGGAACTGGAAGCCGGTGAAACCGACGGCACCTTCGAGAAGCTGGTCAAGCACGAAGTGCTGGGCCTGCGTCGCGAGCGCGACAAGCTGGAAGCCTCGCTGGGCGGCATCAAGGACATGAACCGCCTGCCGGACGCCATCTTCGTGATCGACATCGGCCACGAAGACATCGCGATCAAGGAAGCCAAGAAGCTGGGCATCCCGGTCATCGCCGTGGTCGACACCAACTACAACCCGGAACTGGTGGACTACGCCATCCCGGGCAACGACGACGCCATCCGCGCTGTGCAGCTGTACGCCCGCGCCGCTGCCGACGCCGTGCTGGAAGGCAAGGCTGCTGCTCCGCACGCTGCTTCGGTGCGTGAGGAAGAGTTCGCTGAAGCCGCTGCTGAAGGCGAAGAGAAGCCGGCCCGCCGCGCTCCGGCCAAGAAGGCTGCCAAGAAGGGCGACGACGCCCAGGCCTGATCCAGGCCCGGGGTGGACGCCCGGCGTCCACCCTCCCTGCGCGCAGCCTTTGGCGCGTGACAGGACCGTGTCACACGGGCCGGCCACCATGCCGGCCCAACCCCTTTCTTTCGTGAGGTAATCCCGTGGAAATCACTGCTTCCCTGGTCAAGGAACTGCGCGAGCGCACCGGCGCCGGCATGATGGAATGCAAGAAGGCGCTCACCGAAGCCAACGGCGACATCGACGCTGCTGCTGAAGCCATGCGCAAGTCCGGCGCTGCCAAGGCCGACAAGAAGGCTGACCGCGTGGCCGCCGAAGGCCGTCTGGGCCTGGCCCAGGATGGCGGCAAGGCCGTGCTGGTCGAAGTCAACTCGGAAACCGACTTCGTCGCCAACGATGACAACTTCAAGTCCTTCGTCAATGCCGTTGCCGCTGCCGCCCTGGCATCGGGCGCCACCGACGTTGAAGCCGTGAAGGCTGCCAAGCTGGCCGATGGCCGCACCGTTGAAGAAGCCCGCGCCACCGCCGTGCAGACCCTGGGTGAGAACATCCAGATCCGTCGCATGGTGAATGTCGACACCACCGGCAACATCGGTGCGTATGTCCACACCAACGGCAAGGTCGGCGTGTTGGTCGATCTGATCGGCGGCGACGTCGAGCTGGCCCGTGGCCTGGCCATGCACGTGGCTGCGCTGAAGCCGCCGCACAACAAGGCTGCGGACGTTCCGGCCGACTTCGTCGAGAAGGAAAAGGAAATCGAGCTGGCCAAGATGTCCGAAAAGGACAAGGCCAAGCCGGCCGACATCCTGGAAAAGATCATCAGCGGCAAGATCAACAAGATCGTCAGCGACGTGACCCTGTACGGCCAGACCTACGTGCTGGGCGACACCACCGTCGAGCAGGTGGTCAAGGCCGCTGGCGCCGATGTTGCTGGCTTCAAGCTGCTGATCGTCGGCGAAGGCATCGAGAAGGTGGTGGAAGACTACGCCGCCGAAGTTGCCAAGGCGATGCAGGTCTGATTCCAGCCTTCAGGCCGTGAAGCAACCAGAAGGAGCCGCGGGAAACCGCGGCTCCTTTTTTTATGCCGGCGGCCCTGTGGGGTGCGCACAGCGGCACCTTTGCGTTGCGCGCGAATCAAGCCGATACTCGGCACAGGGAATCAACAGTCATTTAGCAGGAACGAAAATCGCGGACTGTGATGCATTCCTAGGTATTCTTGTCCCAATGGAATTGAACGACCCGACATGCCTCCCGAGCTGACAGCTGCCCTGGCGCTCTGCCGCAACCTGCCCTCGCCACCCGGTATTGCCCTGCGCATCATCGAACTGGCACAGGACCCGGAAGCGGATATCGCCACCGCCGCCGACATCATCGCCATCGACATGGCGCTGAGCGCTCGCATGCTGCGCATCGCCAATTCGCCGCTGTACGCCAGCCGCCGTCGGATCGAGAACCTCGGCCAGGCACTGACCATGCTCGGCCTGAATGCCACGATCAGCCTGGCCCTCGGCTTCACCGTCACCCAGGGGCTGACCGGCGGCACCGGCGCCGACCACGACCTGCGCCAACGCGCCTGGAAGCGCAGCATCCTCAGCGCGCTGGCTGCCAGCCAGCTGGGCCAGGCCCGCGGCCTGCGCCGGCTGGAAGAACTGATGTTGGCCGGCCTGCTGCAGGACCTGGGCGTACTGTGCCTGGCCCAGGCCGAATCGGAGCGCTACCTGCCGCTGCTGCGCGAAGCACGCGACAACATCGACCTGGTCGCGCGCGAGCGCGACGAACTGGGCTGCAGCCACGCCGAGGTCGGCGCCTGGGTGGCCGAGCAGTGGGGCCTGCCGCGCTACCTGGTGGAGAGCATCAGCCACAGCGAAGACCTGGACGCCGCGGAATCGCCGTTCCAGGCCTGCGTGCAGCTGTCCGGTGCCGTGGCCGACATCTGGCTGGACGATGACGCCGATGCCGCCCGCGAGCGCGCCCTGCAGCAGGTGCATGACCGCCTTGAACTGGACAGCGCCCGTTTCGACCAGGTCCTGACCCGCATCAGCGAGGCCCTGCCGGACATCGCCAGCCTGTTCGAGGCCGGCCTGAATTCCCCCTCGCGGGTGCGCGAGCTGATCGACCACGCGCAGGAGCTGGCCACCCTGCGCAACCTGCGCGAACTGCAGGATGCCGACCAGGCCCGTCGCCGCGCCGACGAATTCGAAGCCCGGGCCAAGCGCCTGGCCGACCAGGCCCATCGAGATGCCCTCACCGGCGTACTCAACCGGCGCCAGCTGGAAGCCGTGCTGGAGCAGGAATTCCTGCGCGCCGGTCGCCAGGGCTGGCCGCTGTCGGTGGCCTTCATCGACCTGGACGACTTCAAGAAGATCAACGACGCCCATGGCCACCTGACCGGCGACGAGGTGCTGCGCGCCTTTGCCGGCAAACTGCAGGGCCAGCTGCGCCACAGCGACACCGTGGCCCGCTTCGGCGGCGAGGAGTTCGTCGCGCTGCTGCCCAACACCAGCGAAACGGTAGCACTGGACGTGATCCGCCGGGTGCTCGCCAACATCGTTGCCACGCCGATGGCCGAACTGGAAGGCGGCCCGCTGTTCGTCACCTTCTCCGCCGGCGTGGCCACCCAGGGCGGCTACGAACGCTTCGCCGACGTGCAGGACCTGCTGCGCGCCGCCGACGACGTGCTGTACCGCTCCAAGAACCTCGGCCGCAACCGGGTGATCGCGCGCTCCCCCGGCGCCCTCGGCCACGACGAGCTGTCAGCGACCGCGGGCGCCGAGCTGGGCTGAACCGGAAGCCCCGGATGACCGGGGCGAACGCCAGGATTTTACGCCGCAGTGCACAAAACACTATGGCCCGACGCCGCATGCGCGTAGAATCGCCCGCGATTTCCACGCACCCGAGGTCCCCATGTCCAAGCTCGCCTATCGCCGCATCCTTCTGAAACTGTCCGGGGAGGCGCTGATGGGAGATGAGGACTACGGCATCGACCCGAAGATCATCAACCGCCTGGCCCGTGAGGTCATCGAAGCCCAGCAGGCCGGTGCCGAAGTAGCCCTGGTGATCGGCGGCGGCAACATCTTCCGCGGCGCTGGCCTGGCCGCAGGCGGCATGGACCGGGTCACCGGCGACCAGATGGGCATGCTGGCCACGGTCATCAACGCCCTGGCCATGCAGGACGCCCTGGAGAAGCTGGGCGCCAAGGCGCGCGTGATGAGCGCGATCAAGATCAACGACGTGTGCGAGGACTACATCCGCCGCCGCGCCATCCGCCACCTGGAAAAGGGCCGCCTGGTGATCTTCGCCGCCGGCGTCGGCAGCCCGTTCTTCACCACCGACTCCGGCGCCGCCCTGCGCGCGATCGAGATCGGTGCCGACCTGCTGCTGAAGGCCACCAAGGTCGATGGCGTGTACGACAAGGACCCGAACAAGCACAGCGATGCGGTCCGCTTCGACAGCCTGAGCTATGACGAAGTGATCCGCCGCGGCCTGGAAGTGATGGATACCGCCGCCTTCGCACTGGCCCGCGACAGCGACCTGCCGATGCGCGTGTTCGACATGGGCCAGCCGGGCGAGCTGCTGAAGATCCTCAACGGCGAGAACATCGGCACCCTGGTCCAGGGCCGCGATCCGGCCTGAGCCTGAGCGCGCGGCGACAACCGGGCCGATTCAGGCCCGGCAGCGTCCCGTATTCGCCTATAATCGCCCGATTCCAGATACATCCAGGACCGGGCGATGCTCAACGACATCAAGAACAACGCGCAGACGCGCATGGCCAAGAGCATCGACGCTCTGAAGCACACCCTCACCTCCATCCGGACCGGGCGTGCCACGCCGGCCCTGCTGGACCGCGTGACGGTCAATGCCTACGGCAACGCCAGCACCCCGCTGAACCAGGTTGCCTCGATCTCCAACGCCGATGCGCACTCGCTGCTGGTCACCCCGTTCGACAAGGGCATGATCAAGGAGATCGAGAAGGGTCTCTACAACGCCGAGTTCACCCCGAACACGCTGGGCACCGCGATCCGCATCAACATGCCGCCGCCGACCGAAGAGCGCCGCAAGGAGCTGGTCAAGCAGGTGCAGAAGGAAGGCGAAGGCGCCAAGATCGCGATCCGCAACATCCGTCAGGACGCGAACAAGGAAATCGCCAAGCTGGTCAAGGACAAGGCGATCAGCGAGGACGAGAAGAAGCGCGGTGAGGACGACATCCAGAAGTTGACCGACACCAACATCAAGGACGTCGACAAGGTCGTTGCCGACAAGGAAAAAGAACTGCTGTCGGTCTGAAGTCGATGCCTTCAGTCCCGCCTCCGTTGCCGGCCACCCTGCCCCGCCACATCGCCATCATCATGGATGGCAACGGGCGCTGGGCACAGCAGCGCCGCCGCCCGCGCGTGATCGGCCATCGTGCCGGCGCGCGCGCGGTCAACCGCACCATCGAGCGCTGCCTTGAACTGGGCATTCCGGCGCTGACCCTGTTCGCGTTTTCCAGCGAGAACTGGGGCCGGCCGCAGGAAGAAGTCGACGCCCTGATGAAGCTGTTCCTCGGCGCGCTCGACCGCGAAGTGGACGAACTGCACCGACGCGGCGTGCGCGTACGCTTCATCGGCGAACGCGAGCGCTTTGGTGCCGGACTGGTCAGCCGCATGCAGCTGGCCGAGCAGCGCACCGCCGACAACACCACCCTGACCCTGTCGATCGCCGCCAGTTACGGCGGTCGCCAGGACATCGCCCGTGCCGCGCGCGCACTGGCCGCTGAAGTCGCCGCAGGACGCCTGCTGCCCGAACAGATCGACGAATCGCTGCTGGGCAGCCAGGTCGCCCTGGCCGACCTGCCGCCGCCGGATCTGTTCATCCGCACCGGTGGCGACACCCGCATCAGCAACTTCCTGCTGTGGCAACTGGCCTACACCGAGCTGTGGTTCACCGAGGCGCTGTGGCCGGACTTTGATGCCGCCCTGCTGCAGCAGGCGCTGGATGCCTATGGCAGCCGCGAGCGTCGTTTCGGCCTGACCAGCGCCCAGATCGCCGCACTGGCCACCGAGACCTCCAGCCCATGACCAAGACCCGAGTCCTCGCCGCGCTGATCATGGCGCCGCTCGCCATTGCCGCGATCCTGCTGCTGCCGACGCAATGGCTGGCCGCCGCCGCCGCCGCCGTGCTGCTGATCGGCCTGTGGGAATGGCTGAAGCTGGCCGGCATCGAAGACACCCTCGCGCGCACCGTGCTGCTGGTGCTGAACCTGCTGCTGATGGTGCTGCTGGTGTGGGCCGATGGCAGCACGCTGGTGCTGTTCCAGATCACCACACTGGCGGGTGTTGCCTGGTGGCTGGCGGCGCTGGCCTGGCTGCGCTTCTTCAACTTTGGCGCCCAGCCGACGGCCCCCTCCCGGATCGTGAAGATGCTGGCCGGCACCCTGGCCATCGTTCCTGCCTGGGCAGCGCTGGTGCTGATCCACGCTGGCGGTGACCCGCCAGGCAAGCAGGGCCACCTGTGGCTGCTGGCGGCACTGGCACTGGTCTGGGCAGCCGATTCGGGCGCCTATTTCGCCGGCCGTCACTTCGGCAAGCACAAGCTGGCGCCGCGGATCAGCCCCAACAAGACCTGGGAAGGCCTGTTCGGCGGCCTGCTGGCCGGTGTCGCCGTGGCCCTCGGACTGGGCTGGCTGGCCGGCATCGACATCGCGCACCTGCCGGGCCTGCTGATCACCTCGGTGGTGGCCGTATTCGCGTCGGTGCTGGGTGACCTGTTCGAAAGCCTGATCAAGCGCCACGCCGGTGCCAAGGACTCGGGCAACCTGATTCCGGGCCATGGTGGCGTGCTCGACCGCGTCGACGGCGTCCTCGCCGCCGTGCCGGTGTTCGCGCTGGGCAAGGAAATCTTCGGGTTCTGACCATGAATGCTGTCGCAGACCTGCGCCGGGTCGCCGTATACGGCGCCACCGGCTCGATCGGTGCCTCCACGCTGGACGTGATCGCCCGCCACCCGCAGCGCTACCAGGCCACGGTGCTGGCCGCCGGCCGCCAGGTGCAGGCACTGCTGGCCCTGTGCCGCCAGCACAAGCCAGCGCACGCGGTCATCGCCGACCAAGCGCTGTTCACCGAACTGCGCGACGGCCTGCGCGATGCCGGGCTGTCGACCGAGGCCCACGCCGGTCATGCCGCACTGGATCAGCTGGCAGCAAGCGATGCCTGCGACACGGTCGTCGCGGCCATTGTCGGTGCTGCAGGGCTGTCCTCGACCCTCGCCGCCGCTGCGGCCGGCAAGCGCATCCTGCTGGCCAACAAGGAATCGCTGGTACTGGCCGGCGAGCTGCTGACCCGCACCGCCGAGCGCGCCGGCGCCGAGATCATTCCGATCGACAGCGAGCACAGCGCGATCTTCCAGTGCCTGCGTTCGCGCGACGCCAGCATCGACGGCGCCGGCGTGCGCCGGATCCTGCTGACCGCGTCGGGCGGCCCGTTCCGCGGCCGCAGCCGCGCCGAGCTGGCCGAGGTCACCCCGGCCCAGGCCGTGGCTCACCCGAAGTGGTCGATGGGCCCGAAGATCTCGGTCGATTCGGCGACGTTGATGAACAAGGGCCTGGAAGTCATCGAGGCGCACCATCTGTTCTCGGTGCCGGGCGAGCGCATCGAGGTGCTGGTGCACCCGCAGAGCCTGGTCCATTCGCTGGTCGAATTCGTCGACGGCTCGACCCTGGCCCAGATGGGCCTGCCGGACATGCGCACCACCCTGGCGGTCGGCCTGGGCTGGCCGCAGCGCATCGAATCGGGCGTGGCCGGGCTGGACCTGCTGGCGCAGGGCCGGCTGGATTTCGAGGCGCCTGACACCGACGCCTTCCCCTGCCTGGCGCTGGCCTGGCAGGCCATGCAGGCCGGCGGTACTGCCCCGGCGGTGCTGAACGCCGCCAATGAAGAGGCGGTTTCAGCATTTCTTCAGGGCCGGATCGGTTTCCTGACCATCCCGGAGCTGGTTGCTAACGCTCTTTCAACACTGCCGACCCAGCCAGCCGATACACTGGAGGTCCTGTTGTCCGCCGACCAGCGGGCACGCGAGCTCACCCTGAACGCCATCGACGCCGCCTGAACGACCGCCTCGCCCAGCATGACGCCGCCGCCCCTGCCCGCCACTGTGAGCCTGCATGACTGACTTCCTCGGATCGGTCTGGTGGATGATTGTCAGCCTCGGGCTGCTGGTCACGTTCCACGAGTTCGGGCATTACTGGGTCGGCCGCCTCTGTGGGGTCAAGATCCTGCGCTTCTCGGTCGGCTTCGGCCGTCCGCTGTGGTCGCGCCGCGACAGGCACGGCACCGAGTTCGCCATTGCCGCCATCCCGCTGGGTGGCTACGTGAAGTTCCTCGACGAACGTGAGGTCGAGGTCCATCCCCACGAGCGCGGCCAGGCCTTCAACCACAAGACCGTGTGGCAGCGCATCGCCATTGTTGCTGCAGGGCCGATCGCCAATCTGCTGCTGTGCATCCTGCTGCTGTGGGCGATGTTCGTGATCGGCAAGCAGGACTACTCGCCGACGATCGGCCGGGTTGACGGCATCGCCGCCAGCGCCGGTCTGCTCAGCGGTGACCGCGTTCTGCGGGTGGATGAGCGCCAGGTCGCCACCCTGGGCGAGGCCAGCATGGCGCTGACCGCCGCCGCGATGGATCGCCGCGACGTCACGCTTGAGGTACTCGATCCTGCGGACCAGGTGCGCGTGCGCACCCTGCCGCTGTCGCAGCTGCCCGCCGGCTTCGATGAACGACGGGTACCGATCCTGGCCGGCCTGTACTGGCAGTCGTGGCTGCAGCCGGCACTGGTCGACTCGCTCACCGCCGATTCGGTGGTCACCGGGCTGCTGCAGCCGGGCGACCTGATCGTGGCGATCGACGGCCAGCGCATCGACAGCGTCGACCAGGTGATCGGCGAGATCCAGGCCCTCGGCCGTGCCGGAGGCCCCGGCATGATCGAGGTCCTGCGAGGCGGTGAACGCCTTGCACTGGAAGTCACGCCCCGCCAGGGCAAGGATGGCAAGGGCAACCCGGTCTGGCAGATCGGCGTCGGCTTCCCCACCACCTACAGCCCCTCCTACGACACCCTGCTGCGCTATGGGCCGCTGGATGCAGTGACCGTCGCCGTACGTGAAACCGGCCGGCTTGCCGCCGATTCGCTGGGCATGATGGCCCGCATCGTCACCGGCAAAGCCTCGCTGCAGAACGTTTCCGGGCCGGTCACCATCGCCCGCGTGGCCAATGTCTCGGCCAAACGCGGCCTCGACTGGTTCCTGCAGTTCCTTGCCCTGCTGTCACTCAGCCTGTGCATCATCAACCTGTTGCCGATCCCGATCTTGGACGGCGGGCACCTGCTGTATTACCTTATCGAGTTGGTCAAGGGCAGCCCGCTGAGCGAGCGTGCCATCGCCGCCGGCCAATACATCGGCCTGGCGTTGCTGGCCGGGCTGATGGGGTTGGCGTTCTACAACGACATCCTCGGCCTGGTCCCGCGATGAACTTTTCCACGTTGTTGCCGTCTACAGCGTCGGCATCCCGCACCAATGAAATCGACCTTCCTACCGGACGTGACATGACGCGACTCCCCAATCGCCGCCTGCTGGCCCTCGCCCTCGCCGCCGTCACCGGCGCTCCCGCCCTGGCCCAGGCAGCCGAGCCCTTCACTGTCAGCGACATCCGCGTCGATGGCCTGCAGCGCATCAGCTCGGGCACGGTGTTCACCTACCTGCCGGTGGAACGGGGCGAGACCATCACCGACAACAAGGTCGGCGAGACCATCCGCGCGCTGTACAAGACCGGCTTCTTCGAAGACGTGCAGCTGGACCGCCAGGGCAGCATCCTGGTGGTGACCGTCAAGGAACGCCCGGCGATCAACAAGCTGACCGTGACCGGCAACAAGGACATCAAGTCCGAGCAGCTGCTCAAGGGCCTGTCCGACATCGGCCTGACCGAGGGTGGCACCTTCGACCGCCTGAGCCTGGACCGCGTGACCCAGGAACTGCGCCGCCAGTACAACGACCGCGGCAAGTACACCGTCGAGATCACCCCGACCGTGAGCCCGCTGGACCGCAACCGCGTGGACATCGCGATCGCCATCAAGGAAGGCAAGGCGGCCAAGATCCGCCACGTCAACCTGGTCGGCACCGAGAAGTTCGAGAGCAAGGACATCCTGGAGACCTGGGAGTCCAAGGAGCACAACTGGGCGTCGTGGTACCGCCGTGACGACCAGTACTCCAAGGAAAAGCTGTCCGGCGACCTGGAAAAGCTCAACTCGTGGTACCTGGACCGCGGCTACGTCGACTTCAGCATCGATTCCACCCAGGTCTCGATCAGCCCCGACAAGCGCGACATGTTCCTCACCGCGGGTGTGACCGAGGGTGCGCAGTACAAGATCTCCGAGATCAAGGTCAGCGGCGACACCATCCTTCCGCAGGAGGACGTCGAGCGCATGGTGATCCAGAAGCCGGGCGACACGTTCTCGCGTGCCCTGCTGGAATTCAGCTCGGACACCATCACCAACTCGCTGTCCAACATCGGCTACGCGTTCGCCAAGGTGAACCCGATCCCGACCACCAACCGTGCCGAACAGACGGTAGGGATCAACATGCAGGTCGTGCCCGGCCCGCGCGTGTCGGTGCGCCGTATCCTGTTCCGTGGCAACACCCGCACCTCCGACGAAGTGATGCGTCGCGAAATGCGCCAGTTCGAGAACAGCTGGTACTCGCAGGCCGCGATCGACCGCTCCAAGATCCGCCTGCAGCGCCTGGGCTACTTCGAGTCGGTGGACGTCGAGACCCCGGCCGTCAGCGGCAGCAACGACCAGGTCGACGTCGTCTACAACGTCAAGGAAACCACCTCCGGCAGCTTCGTGTTCGGCCTGGGCTATTCGCAGTCCTACGGCATGACCACCTCGGTGCAGCTGTCGCAGAACAACTTCCTCGGCGGCGGCAACCGCGTGTCGGTCGAAGCCTCGCGCAGTAGCTACCTGCAGCGCTACGGCTTCAGCTACACCAACCCGTACTTCACCGACGACGGCGTTTCGCTGGGCTACAACCTGTCCTGGCGTGAACTGGACTACTCCGACTTCAACACCGCGCAGTACAACAGCACCAATGGTTCTGCGCAGGTGGTGTTCGGCGTGCCGCTGACCGAAACCGACACCGTCTCGCTGATGTTCGGCATCGACAGCAACCAGATCACCACGTACCAGGGCTCGACCCCGCAGTCGATCATCGATTACATCAACGTGCTGGGCAGCAGGACGTTCCATGCCTGGCGCACGGAACTGGGTTGGGCGCGTGACTCGCGCAACGACTACTTCATGCCGACCCGCGGCACCTATCAGCGTGTTGGCCTGGAAACCACGCTGCCGGGCTCGACCATCGAGTACTACAAGCTGAACTACCAGATCAGCAAGTACTGGCCGATCATGCCGTCGCTGGTGATCAACACCCGTGCGGAAGTTGGTTATGGCGATAGCTACGGCAAGGACAAGACCGCCATGGTGCCGGACGAGAACGGCAACCTGCGCCCGGTCACCGCCAAGGGCCTACCGTTCTACGAGAACTTCTACGCCGGCGGCACCAACTCCGTACGCGGCTTCGAGGACAACACGCTCGGCCCACGCGAAGTAACCCGCGGTTATCCGGAAGGCCAGCCGCTGGGCGGTTCGCTGAAGACCGTCGGTTCGGTCGAAGCCTACTTCCCGCGTTTGTTCGACAGCCCGTCGGCCCGCGTGTCGGCCTTCGTCGACTTCGGCAACGTCTACAACGGCGCCGATAACTTCAAGGCCAACGAACTGCGAGTGTCTACCGGTGTAGCCCTGCTGTGGCGCGCCCCGGTCGGACCGATCTCGATCAGCTACGCGTTCCCGCTGAAGAAGGAAGACGGCGACAAGATCGAACGCCTGCAATTTACCTTCGGCGGTCAGTTCTAAGAACTGACCACCGAAGGTGCGCCGCGGCTTGCTGCGCAAGCAGCGGGTCCCGACCTACCTCCTATCCCCCGCGCCATTACGCATGCCATCCATGGCATGCGCCCTTCGGGCCGTTGCATAGCAACGTTGGGAATCGCTCCTGCGATTCCCAGGGGCGCGCCCCCCTTAACAGAAGGGGGGCTCTCCACCAGACGGGGTGCGAATCGCCGGGCTCTGCCCGGCGTTTTCGTTTTTCAGATGACACTGCACGGCACGGGCTTTTGGCCGCGCTCGCGGGAAATTGTCCAGAGGCGGCGGGTGGCCCTGGACAGGACCGTTGGCGCCATGGATGGCGCCATCGAGCACCATGGAGGGGCTTTTGCGTGTCCTGGCCAGGGCCACCCGCCGCCTCCCGCCCGTACCAGGCAGGCGCCAAGCCCTGCCCCCCGCATGACCGCAATGGCGTCACACGTTAAACTCCCGCCGTGAATACTCCCACCTACACCGCCCAGCAACTCGCCGAGCAGTTCGGCCTGCAGGTCCATGGCGACCCCGCCACCGCCATCCATGGCGTGGCCACCCTCGCCCATGCCGGTCCTGGCCAGCTGACCTTCCTCGCCAACCCGCGCTACCGCACCCAGCTGGCAGACAGCCAGGCCTCGCTGGTCGTGCTGCGCGCCGACGATGCCGAGGCCGCCCCCGGCGCCGCGCTCGTGGCCAAGGACCCGTACACCACCTTCGCCAAGATCGCCGCGCTGTTCGACATCGCACCGACGCGCCCGCCGGGCATCCACCCCAGCGCCGTCATCGATCCCAGCGCCCAGGTCGCCGCCAGCGCCCATATCGGTCCCTTCGTCTCCATCGGCGCGCGCAGCGTGGTCGGTGAGAACTGCATCATCGGCACCGGCAGCGTGATCGGCGAAGACTGCAGCCTGGACAGCGGCTGCGAACTGATCGCCCGGGTCACCCTGGTCACCCGGGTCAAGCTCGGCAAGCGCGTGCGCGTGCACCCCGGTGCCGTGCTCGGTGCCGATGGCTTCGGCCTGGCGATGGACGCCGGCAAGTGGATCAAGGTGCCGCAGCTCGGCGGCGTGCGCATCGGCGACGATTGCGAAATCGGCGCCAACACCTGCGTCGACCGTGGTGCACTGGAAGACACCGTGCTGGACGAAGACGTGCGCCTGGACAACCTGGTACAGATCGCGCACAACGTGCAGATCGGTGCGCACTCGGCCATCGCCGGCTGCACCGGCATCGCCGGCAGCGCCAGGATCGGCCGTTACTGCCTGCTCGGCGGCCACGTCGGCGTGGTCGGCCACCTCGAGATCTGCGACAAGGTCGTGATCACCGGCAAGTCGGTGGTCCGCAATTCCATCCATGAGCCGGGCGAGTACTCGTCCGGCACCCCGTTGACCGACAACCGCACGTGGCGCAAGAACGCCGCGCGCTTCAAGCAGCTGGACGCATTGGCTCGCCGCGTCCTGGCTGCTGGCAAGGAGAAAGAATGAACGACACGCTGCAGCTTCCGATCGACGTCTGCCAGATCCAGGAACTGCTCCCGCACCGCTACCCGTTCCTGCTGGTGGACCGGGTGCTTGAGCTCGACATCGACGCCAAGCGCATCCTGGCGCAGAAAAACGTCAGCATCAACGAGCCGTTCTTCCAGGGTCACTTCCCGGGCCGCCCGATCATGCCCGGCGTGCTGATCATCGAAGCGCTGGCCCAGGCCGGTGGAGTGATGACCCAGCTGACGCTTGGCCGCGATGCGCAGTCCAAGCTGTTCTACATGGTCAAGGTGGAAAACGCCCGCTTCAACAAGCAGGTCGTGCCCGGCGACGTGCTGATGCTGGATGTGCAGATGAAGCGCCTGATCCGCAACATGGGCTGGTACTACGGCGAGGCCAAGGTCAACGGTGAAGTCGTTGCCTCGGCCGAGGTCATGTGCGCCGGTGCCAAGGGCTGATCCACGGGAGGCAGCAATGACTGACAACGCACCACGGATCCACCCGACTGCCGTCATCGATCCGGCCGCGCGCCTGGCCGACGACGTCCAGGTCGGCGCGTTCACCCTGATCGGTGCCGATGTGGAAATCGGCGCCGGCACAGTGGTCGGCCCCCATTGCAGCATCCACGGCCCGACCAGGATCGGCCGTGACAACCGCTTCATCGGCCACGCCGCGATCGGTGGCGAGCCGCAGGACAAGAAGTTCGCTGGCGAACGCACCGAACTGGTGATCGGCGACCGCAACGTGTTCCGCGAGTTCGTCACCCTGAACCGTGGCACCGGCGGCGGCGGCGGCATCACCACGATCGGCAACGACAACTGGATGCTGGCCTACACGCACGTGGCGCACGACTGCCATGTCGGCAACTTCTGCGTGTTCTCCAACAACACCACCCTGGCCGGCCACGTGACCGTGGGCGACTACGTGATCATCAGCGGCTTCGCTGGTGCCCACCAGTTCTGCCGCATCGGTGCCCACGCCTTCCTCGGCATGGGCGCGCTGACCAACGGCGACGTTCCGCCGTTCACCATGGTCGGCACCGATTCGCTGGGCCGCCCGCGCGGCATCAACAGCGAAGGCCTGAAGCGTCGTGGCTTCGACGCCGAGCGGATCTCCGCCATCAAGCGCGCCTACCGCACCCTGTACGTGGCGGGCCTGCCGCTGGCCGAAGCCAAGGTGCAGCTGACCGAACAGGCACGCGACAGCGATGACGTGAAGGCCATGCTGGACTTCATCGAGCACGCTGAGAGGCCCTTGCTGCGATGAGCAGCACGACCGGCCAGGCGCCGGCCGGCGCCGCCGTGATTCCGCTGGCCTCGATGGCCGGCAGCGTCCCCGCGCAGCGGGTGCTCAGCGAGCGCCCGCTGCGGATCGCTCTGGTGGCCGGTGAGGCCTCCGGTGACCTGCTGGGTGCGGGCCTGGTGCGCGAGCTGAAGGCACGCTTTCCGAATGCCGAATTCGCCGGCATCGGTGGCGATGCCATGCGCAGCGCCGGCTGCCTGACCTGGCACGATGCCAGCGAGCTGGCGGTGATGGGCCTGACCGAAGTGCTGCGCCACCTGCCACGCCTGCTGAAACTGCGTTCCGCGTTCCGCCAGCGTGCACTGGAATGGCAACCGGACGTGTTCATCGGCATCGACGCGCCCGACTTCAACCTGGGCATCGAACACTGGCTGAAGCAGCGCGGCGTGCGCACCGTGCACTACGTCAGCCCCTCCGTCTGGGCCTGGCGCGAGAAGCGCGCCGAGAAGATCGGCAGCAGCGCCGACCTGGTGCTGTGCCTGTTCCCGATGGAACCCCCGATCTATGCCAGGCACGGCATCGACGCGCGCTTCGTTGGCCATCCGATGGCCGATGACATCCCCCTGCAGGGCAACCGCGAGGAAGCGCGCGCCGCGCTTGGCCTGCCGACCTCGGCCAAGGTGCTGGCGGTGCTGCCAGGCAGCCGCCTGGGCGAAATCTCGCGCCTCGGTGAACCGTTCTTCGAGGCCGCCTGGCAGGTCTCCGAGCGCATCCCCGGCCTGCACGTGGTAGTGCCTGCCGCCAACCCGGCCTGCAAGCGCCTGATCGAAGAACAGCTGTCACGCTCGGCGCTGCCGGTAGCCTTCTCGCATGTACTCGACGGTGAGGCGCGAAACGCGATGATCGCCGCCGATGTGGTGGTGCTGGCCTCGGGCACCGCGACGCTGGAGGCGATGCTGGTCAAGCGGCCGATGGTGGTCGGTTACCGCGTCAACGAGCTGACCTACCGCCTGGTCAAGGCGCTGGGCCTGATCAAAGTCGACCGCTTTGCCCTGCCCAACATCCTGGCGGGCCAGGACCTGGCACCGGAACTGATGCAGCACGACTGCACGCCGGACAAGCTGGCGGCGGCCATCCAGCAATGGTTCGACCACCCGCAGCGGGTGACCGACCTGCAGGATACCTATGCCCGCCTGCATCAACGACTGCGCCGCAATGCCTCGGCCCGCGCGGCCGACGCTGTGGGCGAGCTGTTGATGCGCGACCAGGCCCAGGCATGAGCCGCCGCCACGCCGCAGCGGCCAGCCTGGCCCTGTTCGACGGTGCTGCCGTGGTCGAGCCGGAGCGTCTGGTCGCCGGCGTCGACGAAGCCGGCCGCGGTCCGCTGGCCGGACCGGTCGCGGTGGCGGCGGTGGTGTTCGACCCGGCACGGCCACGCATCAACGGCCTGGACGATTCCAAACAACTCACCGCAGCCCGCCGCGAGCAACTGCATGACCGCATCATCGAACGTGCCCTGGCCTGGCACGTGGTGCTGGTGGACGTGGACACCATCGACCGCCTGAACATCTACCAGGCCACCCTGCAGGGCATGCGTGACGTCGTTGCAGCGGTCGCCCACGTGGCCGGCTTCGCCCGCATCGACGGCAACGTGGTGCCCAAGGGCCTGGTACTGCCGGCGCAGGCGCTGGTCGGCGGTGATGGCATCGACCGCGCGATCATGGCCGCCTCGATCCTGGCCAAGGTCTCGCGCGACCGCTACATGCAGGACGTGCATGCCCGCCACCCGCAGTACGGCTTCGAGCAGCACAAGGGCTACGGCACCCCGGCCCATCTGGCCGCCCTGCGCGAGCACGGCCCCTGCATGGAGCACCGGCGCAGCTTCGCCCCGGTGCGCGAGTGCCTGGAAAACCCGGCAGCTGTGACCGCAGACATCGCAATCGCCTGAATCGCCTGAACGGTCGCTGCACCCGGCTGCGAAGGCAGGGTCAGGCGGGGCCCGCGGTTCGCCTGCGAACCGTGGGGAGCGATAGCGCGGATGCGATATCGCATGCCGTCAAGAGCTTGTCGCGCCCTCCAGCCCTCGCTACCCTGACCGGGCACTCCAGCGCTTCCCGACCCCGGCGACGATTCCCCCGTCAGCACCCGGGGCCCGCGCGCTCCAACCTGGTCCGGCATGTCCAACTCCCGCTTCGTACATCTCCACGTCCACACCGAGTTCTCGCTGGCGGACTCCACCATCCGTGTGCCGGCCAAGCCGGACCAGGCGGACCCGAAGAAGGCCAAGCAGGCCAACCTGCTGTCACGCTCGGTCGAACTCGGCCTGCCCGCGCTGGCGGTGACCGACCTCAACAACCTGTTCGCCCTGGTCAAGTTCTACAAGGCGGCCGAAGGCGTGGGCATCAAGCCTATCGCCGGCGCCGACGTGCTGATCGCCGAGGAAGGGCAGGATCCGTGGCGGATGACCCTGCTGTGCCGCGACCGCGAGGGCTACCTGAGCCTGTCGCGGCTGCTGACCCGCGCCTGGATGGAAGGCCATCGCCCCGAAGGCGGCGTGGCCATCCATCCGGACTGGCTGAAGGCCGGCAACGCCAACCTGTTCGCGCTGGCCGGCCGGCAGAGCCTGGCCGGGCGCCTGGCGCTGGACGGCAAGCATGAACTGGCCGAGCAGCAGCTGGCCGATTGGCAGCGCGTGTTCGGCGATGGCCTGCACCTGGAGCTGACCCGCACCGGCCGCGAGGGCGAGGAAACCTTCAACCAGTTCGCGCTGATGGCCGCCGGCCAGCGTGGCCTGCCGGTGGTGGCCAGCAATGATGTGCGCTTCCTGGCGCCCACCGATTTCAGCGCGCACGAAGCGCGCGTGTGCATTTCCACCGGCCGCGTGCTGGACGACCCCAAGCGCCCGCGCGAGTACAGCGACCAGCAGTACCTGAAATCGGCCGAAGAGATGTGTGCGCTGTTCGCCGACATTCCCGATGCCATCGACAACACGCTGGCGCTGGCCGAGCGCTGCAACATCGAGATGCGGCTGGGCACCTACTTCCTGCCCAATTACCCGGTGCCCGACGACGAGACCCTGGACACCTGGATCCAGAAGATGTCGCGCGACGGCCTGGAAGAGCGCCTGGAGAAGAATCCGCTGGCGCCGGGCAAGACCCGCGAAGATTATTTCGAGCGCCTGGAGTTCGAGCTCAACACCATCATCAAGATGGGTTTCCCCGGCTACTTCCTGATCGTGGCCGACTTCATCCAGTGGGGCAAGAACCAGGGCATCCCGATCGGCCCGGGCCGTGGTTCGGGTGCCGGTTCGCTGGTGGCGTGGGCGCTGAAGATCACCGATCTGGACCCACTGCCGTACAACCTGCTGTTCGAGCGCTTCCTGAACCCGGAACGCGTGTCGATGCCCGACTTCGACATCGACTTCTGCATGGACCGCCGCGACGAGGTGATCGACTACGTCGCGCGCAAGTACGGGCGCGAGCGCGTCAGCCAGATCATCACCTACGGCACCATGGCCGCCAAGGCAGTGGTGCGCGACTCCGGCCGCGTGCTCGGCTTCCCGTACGGCCTGGTCGACGGTGTTTCCAAGCTGATCCCGAACATCCTCGGCATCCACCTGAAGGATGCACTGGGCAAGGGCAAGGAAGGCCCCAGCTCGGAAATGGCGTCGCCGGAACTGATCCAGCGCTACGAGACCGAGGACGATGTCCGCGACCTGATCGACCTGGCGCTGCAGCTGGAAGACCTGACCCGCAACGCCGGCAAGCACGCCGGTGGCGTGGTGATCGGGCCCGAGCCGCTGAGCGAGTTCTGCCCGCTGTACGCCGAACACGACGAGAACGGCCTCGGCAAGAACCCGGTCACCCAGTTCGACAAGAACGACGTGGAAGAAGTGGGCCTGGTGAAGTTCGACTTCCTCGGCCTGCGCACGCTGACCATCATCGACTGGGCGGTGAAGGCGATCAACAAGCGCCATGAGCGCGCCGGCATTCCGCCGGTGGACATCGCCGCGATTCCGCTGGACGACACGCCCACCTACAAGGACATCTTCGCCAACGGCAATACGGGCGCAGTGTTCCAGTTCGAATCCTCGGGCATGCGCCGCCTGCTGAAGGACGCGCGCCCCGACCGTTTCGAAGACCTGATCGCGCTGGTGTCGCTGTACCGCCCCGGCCCGATGGACCTGATTCCCTCCTTCAATGCGCGTAAGCACGGCCAGGAAGAAATCATCTATCCCGATCCGCGCACCGAAGCCATCCTGAAGGATACCTACGGCATCATGGTGTACCAGGAGCAGGTGATGCAGATGGCGCAGATCGTCGGCGGCTACTCGCTGGGCGGCGCCGACCTGCTGCGCCGTGCGATGGGCAAGAAGGTGCCGGCCGAAATGGCCAAGCACCGCGAGATCTTCCGCGAAGGCGCGGCCAAGGACGGCGTGGACGAAGCCAAGGCCGACGCGATCTTCGACCTGATGGAGAAGTTCGCCGGCTACGGCTTCAACAAGTCGCACGCCGCCGCCTACGCGCTGGTCAGTTACCAGACCGCATGGCTGAAACGCCATTACCCGGCCGAGTTCATGGCGGCCACGCTGTCGTCCGATCTGGACAACACCGACAAGGTGGTCGGCTTCCTCGACGAGGTGCGCAACCTCGGCCTGACCGTGCTGCCGCCCAAGGTGAACCAGTCGGCCTTCATGTTCGAAGCGGTGACCCCGGACACCATCCAGTACGGCCTCGGTGCGATCAAGGGCGTCGGCCAGGGTGCCTGCGAGGCGGTGGTCGAGGAGCGACTGAAGGGCGGCCCGTTCAAGGACCTGCTCGACTTCTGCACCCGCGTCGGCTCGGCCAAGCTCAACCGGCGCACGCTGGAAGCGATGATCAACTGTGGTGCGTTGGACGAGCTTGGCCGCAACCGTGCCTCGCTGATGCTGCAGCTGCCGGAGGTGATCAAGGCTACCGACCAGATGGCCCGCGAGCGCGCTTCGGGACAGAACTCGCTGTTCGGTGGCCCGGACCCGAGCGCGACCACGATCCAGCTGGATCTGCCCGAAGCCGAAGAATGGCCGCTGCTGCAGCGCCTCAACGGCGAGCGCGACACGCTGGGCTTCTATCTCAGTGGCCACCCGTTCGATCCCTGGCGCGACGATGTGCGCGATCTGGTCGGCAACGACCTGGGTTCGGTGGAGAAGATCTGGAGCGCCAACAGCGGTGGTGGCGGCGGCGGCGAAAAGCGCTGGCGCCCGGAAGTACAGACCGTGCTGGCCGGCCAGGTGGTCGGTGTGCGTCGCAAGGGCGAGAGCCAGATCTTCATCCAGCTGGAAGATGGCCGCGGCCGCGTCGAGTGCAGCGCGTTCTCCGACGCGATGGCCGAGTTCGGGCACCTGATGACCAAGGACCGCATCCTGGTGGTCAAGGGCGGCCTGCGCGAGGACGAGTTCAACGGCGGCTACGCACTGCGCATCCGCCAGTGCTGGGACTTCGACGAAGTCTGCGCCAACTACGCCACGCGGCTGTCGCTGCGCCTGGACCTGCGCCAGCAGCGCCCGGTCTGGGAGCGCATCGATGCCCTGCTCGACCGCCATCGCCCGGGGCGCACGCCGCTGCGCCTGGACCTGCTTCTGAAGGGCCCGCACGGCGGCGTCGCCGGCATGCTCGATGTGTCCGGGCAGAGCGCGGTGCGCATCGATTCCAAGTTGATGGAGGCGCTGCGCGCCGACCCCGCCGTACGCACGCTGAAAGTGCGCTACAGCCCACCGTGGGCCAGCTGAGGCTGGCTCTGGTTTTCCTGACCCTCCTGCTTTCCCGTTCCAAGTATCAAGGACGATTGCCGATGAAGACCCTGCTGTTCCCGCTCGTTGCCGCTCTGGCCCTGGCCGCCTGTTCGCCCTCGAAGGTCGAGTTCCAGATCGACAACCCGACCGACGCGCCGCTGGCCCTGAGCATCGATGGCAAGGACCTGCCGGTGGCCGCACAGGGCTCGCGCCCGATCTCGCTCGCTGTCGGTGAGCACCGCCTGCACACCGACAAACTGGGGGACGTGCGCTTCATCGTCTACGTCGATGGCCGTGGCGGCCTGATCAACCCGACCCTGAGCGAGTACGTGATCGCCCGCGAGGTCTATGTCACCGACGAGAGCAAGCTGAAGAACTTCGGCACCGGCAAGGCCGGCATCGAGCTGGGCGGCGTCGACTTCGAGGGCCCGTTCGAGAAGAGCCACGACCTGTTCATCGACAAGACCTGGACCTACGGCGTGCGCGAACCCTTCCCGAAGGAAAAGGTGGTGGCCCACGTCGACGCCAGCGGTGGCCAGATCGTGGCCAAGGTGTTCACCGCCACGGACTTCATCGCTTACGTGGAAGAAGGCATGGGCGAGCCCGGCGCGTTCAAGCGCGAGCAGCCGGCCGGCTACGTGACCCCGGCGTTCAGCCTGGAACCGGCCCCGGCCAGCCTGCCGGCGCTGGTGCCGGCCTTCGAGGCCCACGCCGCGCCGCTGCGCGAGGTCTATGCGCGCTGGCTGAAGGCGACCACCGCCGATGAACAGAAGGCGCTGCGCAAGCAGGACTTCGCTGCGCAGATGGCCTTCACCTCGGCCACCGCCACGCTGGGCAGCGGGCTGGGCCGTGACGCCAACGAGGCCTACAACGACTTCGTTTCCCAGCGCAGCCAGCTGATGGGCCGCAGCGCCCTGGTGGTGCCCTGAGCTGACTGGCGCGCCCCGCCCGGCTGCGCTACCGTCGCCTTCCAGACGAAGGCGTACGGGTGGTTTGCGCGCATTCGGCTAGAATTCCCCTCTTCTTTACACGACGGCTTCCGATGAATCCGAACTACCTCGACTTCGAGCAACCCATCGCCGACCTGGAAGCCAAGATCCAGGAACTGCGCAACGCCAGTGCCGGGCCGGCGGTCAATGTCGAGGCGGAAGTGCACGCGCTGCAGGACAAGCTGCGCATGCGCACCGCGCAGATCTTCCGCAACCTGACCTCGTGGCAGGTGCTGCAGCTGGCGCGTCATCCGTCGCGCCCGTACACCGCCGACTACCTCCGCGTCATGTTCGATGAGTTCCAGGAGCTGGCCGGCGACCGTGCCTTCGCCGACGACAAGGCGATCATGGGTGGCCTGGCCCGCATCAACGGCCGTGCAGTGATGGTGATCGGCCACCAGAAGGGCCGTGACACCAAGGAGAAGATCAAGCGCAACTTCGGCATGCCCAAGCCGGAGGGCTACCGCAAGGCCCTGCGCCTGATGAAGATGGCCGAGCGCTTCGGCCTGCCGGTGCTGACCCTGATCGACACCGCTGGCGCCTGGCCGGGCATCGACGCCGAATCGCGCGGCCAGTCCGAAGCGATCGCGCGCAACCTGATCGAGATGGCCGAACTGAAGGTGCCGATCATCTGCACCGTGATCGGCGAAGGCGGCTCCGGCGGCGCGCTGGCGCTGGGCGTGGGCGACCGCACCGTGATGCTGGAATACGCGGTGTACTCGACCATCACCCCGGAAGGCTGCGCCTCGATCCTGTGGAAGGACGCCGGCAAGGCCAAGGACGCGGCCGAACAGCTGGGCCTGACCGCCCCGCGCCTGAAGAGCCTGGGCCTGGTCGACAAGGTCGTGCGCGAGCCCACCGGCGGCGCCCACCGCAACCCGACGCAGATGGCCAAGCGCCTGAAGGCGGTGCTGCTGAACGAGCTGGATGCGCTGGACAAGCTGTCCACCGAACAGCTGCTGGAACAGCGCTACGCGCGCCTGCGCAGCTACGGCACGTACGAAGCAGCCTGAAGTAGTGCCGGCCGCTGGCCAGCATGCAGGTAGGCCTGGTAGTGCCGGCCGCTGGCCGGCAACACGCAGGTGATTGCAGAAACGAAAGCGCCGGGCATTTGCCCGGCGCTTTCGTTTGCGCCCTGACGGCATCCACGCATGGCGTGGATCTACCGGGTGCAGATGACCCCGCCTCAGAACGGCTTGGCCAGCACCAGCCATACGATCGGAATGAAGGCCAGCAGCGGGATCTCGTTGATCCAGCGCAGCGCGCGCGACGACGGCAGCGCCCTGCCCTTGGCCACGCCCTTGAGCAGGCGGCCGATCCAGCCGAAGTACACCAGCAGCAGCACCACCAGTCCCAGCTTGGCATGCAGCCAGCCGGCGCCACCAGGCGCGACCATGGTCGGGAAATCGGGGATGACCTTGTAGCCCAGCCACAGCACCAGGCCCAGCAGGAATGCCAGGCCGAACATCGAGTGGCCGAAGCGGTACAGGCGCAGGCCCATCAGCTGCAGGCGCTCGGTCACCGCCGGCTGGCCCGCAGTCTCGGCCAGGTTCACCAGGATGCGCGGCAGGTAGAACACCGTGGCCATCCACGCCACCACGAACACGATGTGGAAGGTCTTGACCCAGTAGTAGCTCTGCATGCGCTCGCTCCGGCGGCTGGCGTAGATGGGTACCCATTGTCGCAGTAGAGCCACCCCATGGGTGGCTGCCGCGTCCAATCGCCGCAGCATGGCAGCCACCCATGGCGTGGCTCTACTGCAGGCCCGCCACACCCGGGGGCGCAACACCGTACGATAGGCGCCGTTTTCCCCGATCGCGCACCGCCCCATGGACAAGACCTACGACGCCGCCTATTTCCAACGCTGGTACCGCCGTGCCGACATCGGCGGCAGCGCCCGCCTGGCGCGAAAGGTCGCCCTGGCCGTGGCCAGTGCCGAGTACTACCTGGAACGACCGATCCGCAGCGTGCTGGACATCGGCTGCGGCGAAGGCGCCTGGCGCGCACCGCTGCTGAAGCTGCGTCCGAAGGTCGAATACCTCGGCTTCGACAGCAGCGAGTACGCTGTGCGCCGCTACGGCAGGACCCGCAACCTGCACATGGCCCGCTTCGGCGATTTCGCCTGGCTGCGGCCCTGTGCCCCGGTCGACCTGCTGGTCTGCTCGGACGTGATGCACTACGTGCCCGACCGCGAGCTGCGCGCCGGACTGGCCGGCGTGGCAGAGCTGACGGGCGGCGTGGCCTTCCTGGAGACCTTCGCCGCCGAGGACGCGTTCGAAGGCGACCACGACGGCTTCCAGCCGCGCCCGGCGCGTTGGTACCGCCGCACGCTGGCCCGGCATGGCCTGCAGCCGGTGGGGTCGCACTGCTGGCTCGGCCCCGCCCTGGCAGGCGATGCGGCCGCGCTGGAACGGATGTGAATCCAGATTCATTATTTTCAGCCGACTTAACCTGCGGGACACCCGGATGGGATATGCTGCGCGGCAACATATGACCATACATATTCGGTCGTCATGCTCTATCAACTGCACGAACTGACCCGCAACCTGCTCGCCCCCTGGGTGCACCAGGCCCAGGCCAACGCCAGGTTCTTCGCCAACCAGGGGCACTGGTGGTCGCAGATGCCCGGCGCTGATCGCCTGGCGGCGGTCAATGAACTCTTCCACCGCATCGGCAAGGATTACGAGAAGCCCGAGTGGGGCATCAACGAAATCGACGTCGATGGCGAACGCGTGCCGATCGTCGTGCACGAGGAAGTAAGCAAGCCGTTCTGCAAGCTGCTGCGCTTCAAGCGCCACAGCAATGAAGCCGACCAGCTGCACACCATGCTCAACCAGCCGTTCGTGCTGGTGGTAGCGCCGCTGTCAGGCCACCATGCCACGCTGCTGCGCGATACCGTGCGCACGCTGCTGCGCGACCACCGCGTGTACGTCACCGACTGGGTGGACGCGCGCATGGTGCCGGCCAGCGAAGGCGAATTCGGCCTGGACGACTACATCGCCTACATCCAGGAATTCATCCGCCACCTCGGTGTGGAGCGCCTGCACGTGGTGAGCGTGTGCCAGCCGACCGTACCGGTGCTGGCCGCGGTTTCGCTGATGGCCAGCCGTGGCGAACCGACGCCGCGCACGCTGGTGATGATGGGTGGCCCGATCGATGCGCGATGCAGCCCGACCGCAGTGAACAACCTGGCCACGCAGAACCCGCTGTCGTGGTTCGAGAACAACGTCATCCACACCGTGCCGGCCAGCTATCCCGGCGCCGGTCGCCGCGTGTACCCGGGCTTCCTGCAGCACGCCGGCTTCCTGTCGATGAACCCGAGCCGCCACTTCAGTTCGCACTGGGATTTCTACACCGACCTGGTCAAGGGCGACCTGGAAGACGCCGACGCGCACCGTCGTTTCTACGACGAGTACAACGCGGTGCTGGACATGCCGGCCAGGTACTACCTGGATACGATCCGCGTGGTGTTCCAGGACTTCCTGCTGCCGCGTGGTGAGTGGGTGGTCAACGGCGAGAAGGTCGATCCGTCGGCGATCCGCGATACCGCGCTGCTGAGCATCGAGGGCGAGCTGGACGATATCGCCGGCCTTGGCCAGACCGAAGCAGCACAGGCGCTGTGCACCGGCATCACTGCGGACCGCCGTGAGCATTTCATCGTCGAAGGTGCCGGCCACTACGGCATCTTCAGCGGCCGTCGCTGGCGCGAAGTGGTGTACCCGAAGGTGCGCGATTTCTTCGCCGCGCATGCCGAAGCACCGGCGGCGAAGGCCACGAAGAAGAAGAGTAACGTCACCCCGTTGCGGCGAAAGGCGGGCTGATTCCCGGCAGGGGTCGGTTCCCTTTCCAGCGGAAAGGGCTCTGACCCCAGCATGATGGGATCCGGGGTCAGAGCCCTGTTCTGCGAACAGGATCCGACCCCTGGCCTATTACAACCGCACCAGCAGGTTCTTGGCGATCAGCCCATGCAGCTTGCCGATGCCGCGTGCCAGATGCATCGTCAGCAGCAGCAGCAGCGCGCCCGCCGCAGCAACCGTGATCGCCACCAGCGGCGATGCAGCCATCGGCAGTACGTTCACGCCATCGACGTACACGCCCGGAATGTCGCCACTGAAGATCGCCGCGACCGGCGCCCAGATCAGGCTCAGCGACAGCGACAGCAGCGTCACCGCGAGGGTGAAGTAGATGACGCCCAGCGGCAGCATCAGCACGAAGTACAGCAGGGTCAGCCAGGTGCGGCCATCGGTGAACATGTCGCCGATGCGCTGCAGCCAGGTGCGGCTGCGATCGGTGTAACGCGGACGGCGCGGCATGCGCTCGCCCAGCAGCGCTTCCACCAGCCGCCCTTCCAGCAGCGCCAGCCCGCGCACCGAGCCGAAGAACAGCACGGTCAGCGGAATGCCCACGATCAGGATCAGCAGGCCCAGCGACAGCGACAGGCCGGTCACCACCCAGGTGAAGAAGAAGATGCCGGTAGCCAGCGACAGCAGCATGTAGAACAGCGCACCGTAGGTGTGCGGATCGGTCACCACGCCGAAGAAACGCGCCAGCAGCGAGCGCTGCACCGGCGCCGGCGGCGGTGCGGCCGGCTCGACGCCACTGGCTTCGGCCGCTGCGCGCAGCACCGGTGCGGTATCCGCACGCGGCGTGCGCAGCGCGCGGTTCACCGTCACTTCGGTCTCGCGGTAGATCTCGGCCACTTCGTCCGGCGCGCCATAGCTACCGGCAACGTCGGCGATCACCTCGGCCTCGCTGCGGCCGGGCTGCGCCGCCAGCTCCGAGCGCAGGTATTCCTCGGCGTCGTACAGCGCGTCCTGCACCATCGCCGGGTCGGCACCTTCCAGCGCCACACGCAGCTGCGCCAGGTACTGCGGGATGGTCGTGGGCAGGGCTCGGCCTGCCAGGCTCGGGTCGTTCATTGCGGTACCCCCTCCAACACGGAATCGACGGAATCTCGGGTGGCCTGCCAGGCCTGGCGCCACTGCGCCAGCACGTCGCGGCCACGTTCGTTGATGCGGTAGTAGCGCCGCGGCGGACCGCTGCTGGACGGCTCCACGTGGCTTTCCAGCAGACCGGCAGCCTCCAGGTTGCGCAGCACCGGGTACAGCGCGCTCTGCTTGCCGCTCAGCACGCCCTCGCCCACCCGCTCCAGCTCCTTGGCAATGAGGTAGCCGTACAGCGGCTCCCCGGCCCGGGCCAGCACCGCCAGCAGGGCCAGCGACACCGTTCCGGCGCTCAGCTCCTTCTGGAACTTCTTCAGGTGGACATCGTCCTCGGACATGACCGGGCCTCCACTACGTTGAAGTCCACAGTAGTGCGAAGTTCGGTATAGCGAATGTGTCGTTAGTCATCGTGCCGGTTGGCGTGGGGCAACTGACCACTTGGCCGGGGGGCCCGTTCGCTTGCTTGCCCCTCTTCGAGCCGCGGCATACCGTCGGCTTCCAAGAACGCAGCGTCTGATCCAGCCTCTGCAAGCAAGATGATCCCGGGAATGCCCACTTATGACTGAGCTTCACTATTGCGACTTCTGGTTTTCTGCGAAGAAGTCCGCGCGAAACATAATCAGTGAATCCGAGGCTAAATCGAGACATGAGAGCCAGGCTCGCTACACGGTTCTCGTTGGCTCCCCCACCACGCCATCAGCGATCGTCGATGTGCTGTTGGACAAAGACATGATTGGTGTCGACTTTCTGGATGAATATCTAAGGGAGCGCCTGACGTATCAGTTTCAGCAGGTAGCACCGGGAAATCTGTTCCTGAGCATGGCGGTACATAGATCGTTCGCTGAGAAGAGTGACAGCATTGCCGAAGGAACCAGCTACCTCTTCAATGAAGATGGACGGCTCACGATAACCAGGGAGACTTTCTCGCCTCATCATCTGGAAGAGTCTTCAACAACGCATGATCCGATAGACAACTATGAGCCTGTTCCTGACTTCGGCCATTACTCTGGTCTGATTGCAGAAGAAAGATAGACGCTGATGCCAGAACGATTGGATCGTCCAAAAGGCGGAGCGCAGGCTGACGCGAATGCCCCGCATGTCACTTGGCGATACGGTATCTCGTCGCGCAGAATCGAGGCCTCGTTCATGTTCCGGGGATCCCATGCCGCACCGCCGTCGCCTTGCCCTGACCGCCCTCGCCCTGGCCTGCCTGCTGCCCTCGCTGGCCAGCGCGGCCACGCCTTACCGCAGCCCGCAGCAGATCCTCGATGCCTCGGCGGCCCGCGACTGGCGCACGCCGGACCCGGCCAACCTGCTGTACATGGACCTGCCGGCTGGGCGGGTGATCATCGAGCTGGCGCCGCAGTTCGCCCCGCGCCATGTCGCCAACATCCAGACCTTCGCCCACGAGCACTTCTGGGACGGCACCAGCATCTACCGCTCGCAGGACAATTTCGTGGTGCAGTTCGGCGATGCCGACGCCGATGACGCGGCGAAGGCCAGGACGTTCGGCAGCGCCGCGCGCAAGCTGCCGGCCGAGTTCGAACGCGCCAGCGCCGGCCTGAAGGTCAGCGTGCTGCCGGATCGCGATGGGTGGGCCGCGCAGACCGGTTTCGTCGATGGCTTCCCGGTAGGCCAGGACCCGCAGGCCGGCAAGACCTGGCTGGCGCACTGCTACGGCATGCTCGGTGCCGGCCGCAGCAACGAGGAAGACAGCAGCATCGGTGCCGAACTGTATGTTGTGACCGGGCAGTCACCGCGCCAGCTGGACCGCAACATCACCCTGGTCGGTCGCGTGCTGAAGGGCATGGAACTGCTCAGCGCGACCCCGCGCGGGCCGGCGCCGATGGGCTTCTACACCGACCCGAAGCTGCGCACACCGATCGTGTCGATCCGCCGTGCCAGCGATGTGCCGGCAGCCGAGCGCACGCCGATCCAGGTACTGCGTACCGACTCGAAGACCTTCGCCGATACGGTGGAGGCGCGGCGCAACCGCGTGGATGATTTCTACAAGCGTCCGGCCGGGCATATCGATCTGTGCAATATTCCGGTGCCGGTGCGCTGATGGTTTCCTGCGCGTGACGCGTGCTGAAGGTGCTTCACTGTTCATGGGCGTCACTTTTCTTTTCGCGCGAAAAGAAAAGTAACCAAAAGAAACGCGCCGCCAGGTCGGGAGCCGCCGTGCTTCGCACGTCGGTCCCCTGCGCTTCTCGGTGAATCAGGGGACGGTGCCGAACTCGCTGCGCTCAGACATCGGCACCTCTTCGCCCCTGATTCCCCTGCGATGCTCGGCTCACTCAAGGCGGACCCAAGGTCAAGAGCCACAGCTGCACGACGATGCATGGTAGTGCCGGGCCGGGCCCGGCGAGCGAAGCGACCGCTTCTGCCTTTGATCTTGGATCCGCCTTGAGTGAGCCGAGCACCGCAGGTCCGGCGAGGGCGAAGAGGCGCGGGTGTCTGAGCGCAGCGAGTTCCCGCGCCGTCCCTCGACGGGCCGAGGAGCGCAGGGCACCGGTGCGCAGCACCGGCTCGCGGCCGGCGGAACGTTTCTTTTGGTTACTTTTCTTTGCGTACAAAGAAAAGTAACGCCCATGAACAGTGAAGCACCTTCAGCACGCGCAACGCGCAAAACGCCAATTCCTCAGCCCTTCTGGCTCACCGCCACGCTGCCCAGAATCAACACACCCGCAATCAGCATCTGCACCGTCACCGCCTCCCCCAGGAACAACCACGCAAACGCCGCGCCGAACAGCGGAATCAGGTAGGTCACCGTCGACGCCCGTGACGGGCCGATACGGCCGATCAGGCGGTAGAACATCAGGAACGCCAGCCCGGTGCAGGCTACGCCCAAGGCGATCGCCGCGCCCCAGGCCTTCAGCGGAATCGCCGCCTGCGGCCAGTGGCTCACCGCCATCGGCAGCATCCACAGCGAGGCACACGACAGCGTTGCCGCCGCCGCTGCCGCCGACGGCAGGCCGGTCATGTGCCGCTTCACCAGGTTCACGCCCAGGCCGTACAGCAGCGAAGCCGCCGCACCGGCCAGCACCGCGGTGCCGATACTCAGGCCGGAAACCTTGGCGGTGGCCAGCACCACCACGCCAGCGAAGCCAACCAGCAAGGCACCGGCGCGGCGCATGCCGATCTTCTCGCCGAAGAACAGGAAGGCGATCAGCGCGGCGAACAGCACGGTCATCGCATTGCAGATCGCGCCGATCGCCGCCGGCGCCTGTTCCGCTGCATAGGCGAACAGCACGAACGGCAACGCCGAGTTGATCAGGCCGATCGGCGCCAGCCACAGCCAGCGCCGCGGCGGGAACTGCGAGCGGGCGCGCCACAGGAACGGCAGCAGCACCAGCGCACCCAGCACCAGCCGCACTTCGACCAGCGCGAACGGGCCGAACGACGGCACCGCCACCCGCATGAACAGGAACGAGCAGCCCCAGATGGCGCCCAGCAGGGTCAATTCCAGCGGCGTGCGCCAATCGCGCTCGGCCGCCTGTGGGACCGCATTCATGCCTTGCCTCCGTACATCGTCAGCTCCTCGCCAAGGCGGATAGGATCAGGCGCAGACGCCCGCCGCACAAGCGCGTAGTATCGCTGCCAGCCACAAATATGGTTTGAGGCTCGACATGCTGCTACGCCCTTCCCTGCTACCCGCACTGGCCGTGTTCGCGGTCGCCGCGCGCCACCAGAACTTCGCCCAGGCCGCGCAGGAGCTGCACCTGACCGCCAGCGCGGTCAGCCACCACGTCCGCCGCCTGGAAGAAGTGCTGGAAGTACGGCTGTTCCTACGCCACGCCCGCGGCGTGCGCCTGACTGCCGAGGGCCGGCAACTGGCCGACGCCGCCAGCGCCGCCTTCACCGATGTCGCGGCCGTCGCCCATCACCTGCAGCCGGATGCCGACAGCGTGCCGCTGCGGATCACCACGCTGCGCTCGCTGTCCTACTGCTGGCTGCTGCCACGGCTGCCGCGCTTCACCCAGGCCTACCCGCACATCCGCATCGAACTGCATACCGGCAGCGGGCTGGATCGCTATGACGACAACGGCCCGGAAGTGGGCATCCGCTACGGCCTGGGCCAATGGCCCGGCCTGCGTGCGCAGCACCTGATGGATGACTACCTGTTCCCGGTCGCCTCACCGGCACTGGCCGGCGTCGAAACGCTGGTCGATCCGGCGCGCATCGCCGACCTGCCGCTGCTCACCGACCTGTCGCCGCAGGGCTGGCGCGACTGGTTCCGCCACGCCGGCGTGCGCACGCCGTCGCCGCTGCCACCCATGCACACCTTCGCCGACAGCACCGATGCGATGCGTGCAGCGGTGTATGGCATGGGCGCGGTGCTGGCGCGCACCCACATCGCCCAGCCCTATCTGCAGCGCTACGAGGTGGTGCGCCTGCCCGGCCTGGCGCTGAAGGCGCGCTATGCGTACCACGTAGTGCATGCCGAAGGACAACCGCCCAGCCCGGCCGCACGCCTGTTCATCGACTGGCTGCTGGAGCAGGCGCAGGACGAACGCACACCGATTCCCGCATTGCCGGACAGCCTGCTCGGGCGTCCGGCCACACGCGCCTGACTGCACCCTCACCCGTTCTTTGCCCGGCGCTGGCTAGGCTGCAGGCAACTCCACAACGTACCTACGCCATGGCCATGCTGCGACTGCGCATCACCGGAACTGAAGACGACGCCCGTGCCATCAGCGACCTGCTGCTCGGCCTGGAGGGCATCGAGCATGTCGAGGAAACCGACGACCTGATGCCGCACATGGACGACGACGATTCCAGCTCGGCCGGGCTGTCCGACGACATCGGCCCGGGCATCCATGAGCTGGAAGTGGAAGTCGGCAATGAAAGCACCGCGCAGAAGGTGCGCGACGCAGTGCAGGAACTGGCGCTGGAGCTGGATGTGTTCGTCGAGTACGAGACCGACGAGGGCTGATGCCGGCGGGCTGCCGGCATCAGCCTCCACCTCAGAGGTTGGGCGGCAGCTTGCGACGGCGGCGGCGCCACCATGCACGCACACCCCAGGCCGCGATCAAGGCCAGCACCGCCACCGGCAGCAGCGCGGCGACGGCGCGGATCAGGAACGCAACGCTGGTGCTGAGGATGCTGCCCGACTCGCTCAGCGCCTCGCCGATCTCGCTGCGGCTGCGCTGGCCGGACGTGGTATCGAAATGGATCGTCACCAGCTGGGTATCGATGCGCCGGCGCTGCTGCGCGGCATCCTTGCTGGCCTGCTCGACACCCGCCTCGATCTCGGACAGCCGCGTGGTGATCGCCATCAGGTCCTCGATCTTCAGGTCCTTGCGGTCCTGGTAGGCCAGCAGCCGCGCGTGTTCCTTCTCCAGCCGCGCCTTGGTCAGCGCGGTGTCGGCCACGGCCTGCGCGAGGTCCTCGGCACGCGTGTTGCGCGACTGCAGCGTGCCGCCCTCACCGGCCAACGCGATCAACGGCTCGGTGCCCTTCGGTGCAATCCGCACCTTGACCTCGCCACTGGGCTGCTCGCCACTGCGCTGGTCTACCTGCAGCACCGCGCAGTCACCGAACTTCGCGCTCTGGCAGGCCTGTGCCACCTGCTGGATGCGCGGTGCGATCTGCGCCGCTTCCAGTTGCACCTGCACGTCGTGTTCGTAGGCGAGGAATGCGCCTTCCGGTGAAGCGATGGCAGCCTCGGCCGCCGTGGCGCCCGCATCCGCCGCCATGTCGCCCTGCTTGGCGCAGGCGCCCAGCGCCAGCAGCAGCACCGGCATTGCCGCCATGCACGTCCACGCGCGCACCGGCCTCACAGTGCGGCCCCGTCGTAGGAGGTCACCGCCAGCGTGGCCAGATCCACTGCAGGCACGCAGCGCACGTTCACCGCCACCATCGGCACACCGCTGCGCGGATCCACCGCCTCGCTGTAGGGGGCAATGCCGCATTCGCGGCAATGGTGATGGTCGATGTGGGCCTTGTTGAAGTGGTAGGTGGCCACGTCCGCCGGATCGGTGCTCAGCTGGAACGCTTCGCGCGGGGCGAACCACAGCAGGCTGCCACGGCGGCGGCACATCGAGCAGTTGCAGTCGATGACGTCGCTGATCGGCGCCCCGGCCTGTACGGTGAATGCGATCCTGCCGCAATGGCAGCTTCCCTGGTATTCCATGTTCTGCGCTCCTTTGGAGGGTCCTTGTCTGCGCCCATGGTAATCCTATGGCACGGGGACAAAGCAGCCACGCGGCCCTATGCTCAGGGTTTGACCCCGTACAGGAACGCCGATGCGCCCGCATCTTCTTGCCCTCGCCCTGGTCGCCGCCCTGGCCGGTTGCCAGCCGGCCGACGCCCCGACCAACGCTTCCACCCCGGCCACCAGCCAGCAGGCCGGTGACGCGGCGGTCGATGCCGCCTTCGCCGACCTGTCCAAGCGCGCCCTGGACACCTGGATGCAGCTGTCGCCGGTCAGCGCTACCCAGATCGGTGACCACCGCTACGACAGCGAGCTGGACGACCTCAGTGCCGCCGGCCAGCAGAAGACCCTGGCAGCCTACAAGGCGCTGCTGGGCGAGCTGGACAAGATCGAGGTGGCCAAGCTGGGCCGCGAGAACCAGGTAGACGCGGCGATCCTGCGCAACCAGCTGCAGTCGGAAATATGGAACGCCGAAGTGCTGCAGTCCGGCAAGTGGGACCCGCAGCTGTACAACGGCATTGCCGGCAGCGCGATCTACGGCCTGATGGCGCGCGAGTTCGCGCCGCTGCCGGAGCGCCTGAAGTCGGCCACCGCGCGCATGGAAAAGCTGCCGGCGATCTTCGCACAGGCCCGCGAGAACCTGGATCCGGCACGGGTGCCGAAGATCCACGCCGAAACGGTGGCCAAGCAGAACAAGGGCATCCTCAGCATCGTCGATACCTTCATCACCCCGCACATCGGTGAACTGCCGCAGGCCGACCAGCAGCGCCTGCAGGCCGCCATCGACGGCCTGAAGAAGGCGGTGGACGAGCAGCAGACCTGGCTGGACAAGACCCTGGTGCCGAATGCCAAGGGCGACTTCCGCATCGGTGCGGAAAAGTACGACCAGAAGCTGAAGTTCGCGCTGAGCTCCTCGCTGTCGCGCCAGGAGATCGGTGAGCGTGCACGCGCCGAACTCAAGCGCGTGCGCGAAGACATGTACGGCATCGCGCAGACCGTGCTGAAGGACAAGCCGGGTGCGCCGGAGATGCCGGCCCAGCCGACCGACGAGCAGCAGCAGAAGGCCATTGAAGCTGCGCTGGAGCTGGCCTACGCCGACAAGCCGGCACGCGACAAGGTCGTCGACGATGCCAAGGCCGCACTGGAGCAGTCCACCGCGTTCGTGCGCGAGCACGATCTGATGACGCTGCCCGACGCGCCGGTGGACATCATCCTGATGCCGGAATTCCAGCGTGGCGTGGCCGTGGCCTACTGTGATTCACCGGGTCCGCTGGACAAGAACCTGAAGACCTTCTACGCCGTGTCGCCGATTCCGGACGACTGGAACGACAAGCAGGTCGACTCGTTCCTGCGTGAGTACAACTCGCGCATGATCCACCTGCTGAGCATCCACGAAGGCACCCCGGGCCACTACCTGGAAGGCTGGCATTCGGCCAAGTTCCCCTCCACCCTGCGTGCGGTGCTGCGTTCAGGCCTGTTCGCCGAAGGCTGGGCGGTCTACACCGAGCGCATGATGCAGGAGCAGGGTTACCTCAACAACGACCCGCTGTTCCACCTGGTGCAGCTGAAGTTCTACCTGCGCACGATCTCCAACGCGATCCTCGACCAGGGCGTGCACGTGGACAACTGGGATCGCGAGAAGGCAATGCACCTGATGACCCACGACGCGTTCCAGCAGGAAAGCGAAGCGGCGGGCAAGTGGGTGCGTGCACAGCTGACCTCGGCACAGCTACCGACCTACTTCGTCGGTGCGCAGGAACACTTCGACACCCGCAAGGCGGTGCAGGAGAAGCTGGGCGACAAGTTCAACCTGAAGGCGTACCACGACCAGGTACTGTCCTACGGCGCACCCCCGGTGCGTTTCGCACGCCAGCTGATGCTGGACCAGCCGATCGAGTGATCGGGGTGGTGTGAGTTGAAGCGGAGCGGCCCGGGGAAACCCGGGCCCATCTGTATGTGGGGGATCGCCAAGCCATCTCCGCATCACATGCCGGCAACATGGCCAGGCGCATCGTTCGCCGGATTCCCCCTTCCGCCGGTTTCCAATGTCTCTCCCCTTGCGCCTCGCCCTGCTGCCCACGCTGCTGGCCAGTGCGGGTGCCTTCGCCGCCTGCCCCGCGCCGCCGCCCGGCCAGCCGGACATCCGCGCGATTGGCTACTACACCGACAAGGTCGGCTCGGTGATCGACCCGGCACTGCAGCAGCAGAACAAGGACGCCACTGCACCGCTGGACCGCTATGCCGCCGACGTGGCGCGCATGAGCGATGACTACCTGCGCACCAGTGACCCGGCAGCGGCACAGTGCACGCTGGGCTGGTTGGGTGCGTGGGCCGACGACGGCGCCATGCTCGGGCAGATGATCCGGGTCAACAACGATCAGTCGTTCTACATGCGGCAGTGGATGCTCGATGCGGTAGCGATGGCCTACCTGAAAGTGCATGACCAGGCCAACCCGCAGCAGCGTGCGCGTATCGATCCGTGGCTGCAGAAGCTGGCACGGGCCAATCTGGCGTACTGGGACAATCCGAAACGGCGCCGCAACAACCACTACTACTGGGGCGGGCTGGGCGTGCTGGCCACCGGACTGGCCACCGACGACGACGCCCTGTGGCAGGCCGGCCACGCCGCGTTCCAGAAGGGCATCGATGACATCCAGGACGATGGCAGCCTGCCGCTGGAGATGGCCCGCGGGCAACGGGCCCTGCACTACCACGACTACGCATTGGCGCCACTGGTGATGATGGCCGAGCTGGCGCGTCTGCGCGGCCAGGACTGGTATGCCAGCAGGAACCACGCGATCGACCGCCTGGCGCGGCGGGTCATCGAAGGCAGCAGGGACCCTGCATGGTTCAACCAGCACACCGGCGTTGCACAGCTGCCCCTGCAGGCCAGCGGCTGGGTCGAGTTCTACCGCCTGCGCTCACCTGACGGCGGCGTGTTCGACGCCGCGCATGCGCGCGGACCGTTCCACTCGCCACGGCTGGGCGGCGACCTTACGCTGATGGCCACGCATGGCATCGTGCGCACGCCGCTGCGTTAGCAGCGCGCCTCAGCGGGCTTTCGGATGCAGCAGGCGCTGGAACTCGGCGACGGTGCACTCCTGAGCCGCGCACCCCGGCACACGCAGCACGACGCGGCCCGGCGGCTGCGCGTTGGCCAGCGGCAGCGCATCGCGCAGCTGCGCGGTGGTCGGGTAGACGTAGGCCAGGCGGATCCGTTCCACCCCGCTGTGGCGATCACGCCAGCGTTCGAACTGCAGCAGGCCACCGACCGGTGTCTTCTCGTACTGCCCCGGCAGGCTGTAGTCGCTGATTCCCAACGCCGCCAGCACCGAGCCGATGTTGGAATCGTGACCGACCAGCAGGGTCGCCTTCGGCGACGCCGGGTCGTCGAACAACGCATTCACTCTTGTCAGCAGCGGAGCGGCCACATCACGCGCCACCTCGGGCGTTCCGAACAGGATGTCCTGGTAGCGGTTGCGGATCTTCGCCAGCGCCTGCCATTGCGCCTCGGTGGTCAACCGGCCCCAGCCTTCGCGGGGGATGCCACTGCCCCGGTAGTGCTCCATCAACAAGGCATCGACCAGCCCGCTGGCCAGCGCCAGTGATCCGGACGCGCGAGGCTCCTTGCCCGGTTCCGTACTGAAGGTGGTATCGGCCAGCGCCAGATGGCAGTCGCTGTGCCCCTTGCATGCCGCCGACTGCGGATAGCGGGTGATCTCCTCCACCACGGACAAAGCCGGTGCCAGGTCCACTGCGGCCAGCGCTCGCTGCATTGACTCCAGCGCGCGCGTGCGGAATGCCGCGTCGTCGCGGCGGATCACCGGATCGAACAACGGATCCATCGAGCCCAGCGGCATGCGCTGTTCGACCGCAACATGGCAGCCCGGGAAAGCACCGGCAACGAAGAACTGCGCGGTGGCCTGGGTGCGCTGCAGGCTGTTGGCGTACGCGTGGAAGTCATCCTCCTGCGGGCAACCCGACACCGGCAACAGCTGCGCCTGGCGCAGCCACTGGGCGATGTAGCGGCCCATGTAGACCTCCAGCACGCCTCCCTTGGTAGTCAGCTCGCCCGGTGCCACCTCCCAGCGCGGCCAGGTCTCGGGCGTCGCGTTGGCGAGCGCGCCGGAGGCGACCACTGGCGCGCGCAGGTTGTGACGGCTGAGCAGGACGACCTGCTCGAGCTGGTCGCCGTCCATGGGTGCCGGCGCAGCCGTGGCAACCGTGGCAACCAGGCTGAGTGCCAGCAACAGGGAGCGCAGGGGGCGGATCATGCAGGTCTCCGGAAACACGCTGGGGTCAGAGCCCTTTCCTGCGGAAAGGGATCCGCCCCCGAAGCGATCATTGATCGGCAGCAACAAATCCACCGGTCTGTCGCGCCCACAACCGTGCGTACAGGCCACCGGTCGCAATCAGCTCGGCATGGGTGCCGGTCTCCACGATGCGTCCCTGGTCCATCACCACCAACCGGTCCATGCGCGCGATGGTCGACAGCCGGTGCGCGATCGCGATCACCGTCTTGCCGCCCATCAGCTCATCCAGGCTGTCCTGGATCGCCGCTTCCACTTCCGAGTCCAGTGCCGAGGTTGCTTCGTCCAGCACCAGGATCGGGGCGTCCTTCAGCAGCACGCGGGCAATGGCGATGCGTTGGCGCTGGCCGCCGGACAGCTTCACGCCGCGCTCGCCGACATGTGCGTCGTAGCCACGACGCCCCTGCCCGTCCACCAGCGTATCGATGAAGGCTTCGGCACGTGCCTTGGCCACCGCAGCGCGTAGCTGCTCATCGGTCGCGTCTGGACGGCCGTACAGCAGGTTGTCGCGGATCGAGCGATGCAGCAGCGAGGTGTCCTGGGTGACCACACCGATCTGCTGGCGCAGGCTTTCCTGGGTGACGTACGCAATGTCCTGGCCGTCGATCAGGATGCGGCCGCTTTCCAGGTCGTACAGGCGCAGCAGCACATTGACCAGGGTCGACTTGCCGGCCCCCGAAGGACCGACCACGCCGATCTTCTCGCCCGGCTTCACCACCAGGTCCAGGCCTGCGATCACGCCACCCTTCTTGCCGTAGTGGAAGTGGATGTCCTGGAAATGCACGCCGCCACGGGTCACCTGCAACGGCACTGCATCCTCGCGGTCCTGCACGGTCAGCGGCTGGGCGATGGTGGTGATGCCATCCTGTACCGTGCCGATGTCCTCGAAGATGCCGTTGATGGTCCACATGATCCAGCCGGACATGTTGTGAATGCGGATCACCAGGCCGGTCGCCAGCGTGATCGCACCGACGGTGATGTGGCCGCCATTCCACAGCCACAGCGCCAGCCCACAGGTACCGGCGATCAGGAAACCGTTGACGATGGCGATGGTCAGGTCCATGCCGGTGGTCACCCGGGTCTGCGCGCGGTGCTTGACCGCCAGTTCCTGGATCGACTCGGCCACGTAGGCCTGCTCGCGCCCGCCATGGGCGAACAGCTTCAGCGTGGGAATGTTGGTGTAGCCATCGACGATGCGGCCCATCGCCTTGGAACGCGCTTCGGACGCAATCCAGGCCCGTTCCTTCGCGCGCGGCACGAAGTAGACCATGATCACCGCATAGGCCAGCAGCCACAGGATCAGCGGCACCATCAGCCGCCAGTCGGCCTGCGCGAACAGGTACAGCGCGGTGCCGGTATAGACCACGATGTACCAGAGCGAATCGACCATCTGCACCGCCGACTCGCGCAGCGAGGTACCGGTCTGCATCACCCGGTGGGCGACGCTGCCGGCGAAGTCGTTCTGGAAGAAGCTCAGGCTCTGCCGCACCACATAGTTGTGCATCAACCAGCGCGAGCGGTTGCTCAGGCCGGGCACGATGGCCTGGTTGACCAGCAGGTTGTGCAGGCCGACCAGGATCGGACGCGCGATGACCGTGATGAACAGCATCCAGCCCAGGTCGTTGGCATGGCGCTTGAAGAAGTCGGCACCGGGCTGCTCGGCGACCATGTCGACGATGCGGCCCAGGTAATCGAACATCGCCACTTCCACCAGCGCCAGCAGCAGGCCGGCGATGAGCGTGGCCAGCAGCACCGGCCACACCGGGCGCAGGTAGTGCAGGTAGAACGGCAGCACTTTGCGCGGAGGCATCCGCCCGTCCACGGGCGGGAACACCGGAATCAGGGATTCAAACCAACGGAACATCGCATTCCCTCGCCATCTTTAGCTGGCGGAGTATCCCATGCCGCATGTGTACGCCGGCCGACGATCGCTGCGGCTGCGGTCGTGCCGGCCGCTGGCCGGCAACCTTGTGACGCATCCGGGGATCATGAGGTTGCCGGCCGCAGGCCGGCACTACCCATCGGATTCGTCAAACGTCAGCGCCGGGCCACGCCCGGCGGCGTCATTTCACTGGGGTGAACAGCAGGTCCTGGAAATCGAAACTGAAATCGGTCAGGTCGGAAATCGGCTGCATGTGCACCTCGCGCACCTTGCCGTCCGGGTCCAGGCTGAAGTTCACGAACGCGTCGGCGTTGAGCGAACGGTCGTCCCAGCGCACGATGAAGGTGTCGTGCTGCCAGTGCTCCAGGCGACCGCTCAGCTGCGCGGTCCTGGCAAAGCGCAGGCGCAGTCCCTTGCCCTCGGCACTGACCTGCATGTCGCCATACCAGCGGTCGCGGAACGTGCCTGTGTAGCCGGCCAGCGCCAGCGACGGCCTGCTGCCCTTGTCGCGCGCGCTCTGGTGCTTGGCCCACGCCTCGTCGGCCTTGTCCTGTCCCTTGGCCACGGCCTTGGCATAGGCGTCCACCCAGTCATGCTTTTCACCGCCCAGGTAGGCATCGAGCACACTCAGGGTGATCGCATTGAACGCCGCGCCCACTTCTTGATTGGTCAGCACCACCACGCCCAGTTTCTCGCCCGGTACCAGGGTCAGCCGCGAGACCATGCCCGGCCAGCCACCGGTGTGCCAGACCAGCTTCTGCCCGCGGTAGTCGCTCAGGCTCCAGCCTTCGCCATAGCCGGCGAAGTTGGCCCGCGCCGGTGCCAGCTCCGGCACGCTCGGCGCCGGGATCGACTGCGGCGTGATCATCCGCCACATCTGCTGCTGGCTCTTCTCGGAGAACAACGGCGTGCCGTCGGCCAGCTTGCCTTCGGCCAGCTGCACCTGCATCCAGCGCGCCATGTCGTGCGCGCTGGAATAGATGCCGCCGGCGCCGGCATTGTTCGACCAGGTCAGCGGCGCGACGGTACGCAGGTCCTTGAAATCGTACTTGGCGTGGCCGACCGCGGCCTTGTCGCCCGGCTTCAGGTGATCGGCGTTGTAGCGCGTGCCGGCCATGCCCACCTTGTCGAAGATGCGGGTCTGCAGGAACTGCTGGTAACTCATGCCGGAAACATGCTCGATCACCTGCTGGGCGACCGCGTACAGGATGTTGTCGTACGCATAGCCCTCGCGGAATCCACCCTTCAGCGGCACCTTGCCCAGCCGTTCCACCACTTCGGCATTGCTGTAGGAGGTGGTCGGCCAGAACAACAGGTCACCGGCGCCCAGGCTCAGTCCGCTGCGATGCGACAGCAGGTCGCGGATCGTCATCTGGCCGGTCACGAACGGATCGGACATGCGGAACGACGGCAGGTGGTCGATCACCTTGTCGTCCATCTTCAGCTTGCCGTCCTCGGCCAGCAGGTTCAGCGAGGTGGCGGTGAACGCCTTGGTGTTGGACGCAATGGCAAACAGCGTATCGGCCTGCACCGGTTCCGGCTTGCCCTGCTCGCGCACGCCCCAGCCGCGCTCCAGCACCACCTCGCCATCCTTGACCACCGCCACCGCAATGCCGGGCACGTCGAACTGCGCGCGCACGCGCTCGACGGTTGCATCCAGCTCCTGCAGCTGCGCCGGGGTGGCAGCGCTCGCCATGGTCGTGCACGCCAGCAGCACGGCTCCTCCAATCCAGGGTTTCATCCAGCACGATCTCCGAACAGGGGTGGCGGCCATGTGCAGGCCGTCACCGGGGTTTCGCGGGATGGTAACGTTCTGCGTTGCACCCTGCCCTGTGCCATAGGAGGGGTGTCATGGGCGAGAACGGCCAACCGAGCAGCGGCTCCACCATCATTCCGTGCCTGCGCTACCGCGATGCGCAGGCTGCCATCGACTGGCTCCAGCGCGCCTTCGGCTTCCATGCCCAGGCCGTCTACGCCGATGGCGATACGGTGTTCCATGCGCAGCTGACCTTCGGCACCGGCATGATCATGCTGGGCTCGGCCAGCAACCAGAGCGCGTGGAGCGAGCATGCGGCGATGCCTGATGAGGTCGGCGGCCGCCAGACGCAGAGTGCCTGCGTGATCGTCACCGATGCCGACGCGCACTACGCCCGGGCCAAGGCCGCCGGTGCCCGAATCGTCATCGACATCGCCGACCAGGACTACGGCGGCCGTGGCTATGCCTGCGCCGACCCGGAAGGCTACCTGTGGTGGTTCGGCAGCTACGACCCGTGGCGCGCGGACCACGGCCAGTGACCGCCGGAGCGATCCGCTGCGGCATCGGTGGCTGGGTGTTTCCCGAATGGCGCGGCGGCGTTTTCTACCCCGTAGGCCTGCCACAGCGTGAAGAACTGGCCCACGCCAGCCGTGCCCTGCGTTGCATCGAAATCAACGGCACCTTCTACCGCACGCCCACCGCCGCGCAGTGCGCGCAGTGGGCCGCACAAACGCCGGAAGGCTTCCGGTTTTCGATGAAGGCGCCACGCTACCTGGTGCAGCGCCGCGACCTGTCCAGCACGGTCGAGGCGGCCGCGCCCTTCCTGCAGGCGGCGACCGCGCTCGGTGACCGGCTGGGCCCGCTGCTGTGGCAGTTCGATCCACGGCATCCGGCCGACGCCGAAGCACTGGAACGGCTGATGGCACAGCTGCCGAAGCATCTGGACGGGGTGCCGCTGCAGCATGCGCTGGAGGTCCGCAACGCCGAGGCACATGGCCCGGCACTGGTCGACGCCGCCCGCCGCCACGGCGTGGCGCTGGTGATCGAGGATAGCGACGAGGCGCCATTGCACGGCGATGTCAGTGCCGGCTTCGTCTATGCGCGGATCAAGCGCAGCCAGGCCCGCTTGAACGAGGGCCTGCCGGCGCCCGTGCAGCAGCGCTGGGCCGAACGCGCACGCCGCTGGTCATGCGGTGAACCAGTGGATGACCTGCCCTGCCTGGCCGCGCCAGCTCCGGAAACCCCGCGCGAGGTCTACCTGCTGTGCATCGGCGCGGGCAAGGCACGCAACCCGGCGGCGGCGATGGCCCTGCAGCGGCGGGTTGGCCAGGGCAGCGATCCCGCACGCGGGTAGCGCTGCGACGTTCGCCTTGCCTCACAATAGGCGGATGAGCACACCCGACACCCGCAAAGCGCTGTGGCAGATCCACTTCTGTGTCCTGCTGTGGGGCGTCACCGCCATCCTCGGCAAGCTGATCACCCTGCCCGCATTGCCGCTGGTGTGGTGGCGCATGCTGCTGGTGACGGCGATGCTGGCCCTGCTGCCGCGGGTCTGGCGCGGGCTGCGCACCCTGCCCCTGCGGCTGGTGGCCGGTTACGCCGGTATCGGTGCGCTGGTCGCCCTGCACTGGCTGACCTTCTACGGCGCGGTGAAACTGGCCAATGCCTCGGTGGCCGCCACCTGCATTGCACTGGCCCCGGTGTTCACCTCGATCATCGAACCCTGGGTCGCCAAGCGGCCGTTCCAGCTACGTGAACTGGCGTTCGGCCTGGCGGTGCTGCCGGGTGTTGCGCTGGTGGTCGGTGGCGTGCCCGATGGCATGCGCCTGGGTGTCTTGATCGGCGCGATATCGGCGCTGCTGGTGGCGGTGTTCGGCTCGCTCAACAAGCGCATGGTCAGCCACGCCGATCCGCTCACGGTCACCGCCCTGGAGCTGGGTGCCGGCACCCTCACCCTGACCCTGCTGGCACCGCTGATGCCCTACCTGCTGCCAGCACTGGCCAGCCCGCTGTGGGTGGTCCCGAATCTGCACGACAGCATCCTGCTGCTGGTGCTGGCCGGGTTCTGCACGCTGCTGCCGTTCGCCCTGGCCCTGGTCGCACTGCGCCACCTGAGCGCCTATACGGTGCAGTTGGTGACCAACCTGGAGCCGGTCTATGCGGTGGTGCTGGCGGTGGTGCTGCTGCGCGAGCAGCACGAGGTCACGCCGTGGTTCTACCTGGGCGTGGCCATCATTGTCGGCGCGGTGTTCCTGCATCCGCTGCTGAACCGCCGCAAGCCGGTGCAGCACCCGGAAATCCTTGGCACGGCCGAGGCACGCAACATCGCCGATTGAGTGCATCCGCGCATGGCGTGGATCTGCCGGATCCGGATCGATGTCTCAACGCTGCGGCCAATGCCAGGCCGGCGCATCCAGCAGGCCCTGCCCGCTCAGCAGCGTGCGGCCCTGTTCCTTGTGCAGATGCAGCGAGTGGCAGCCCGGCGCCTGCTCCAACGCCGCGATCAGCCGGCTGGCGTGTGACACCACCCACACCTGGCTGCGCGCACTGGCGGCGATGATCAGCCGCGCCAGCGCCGGCAGCAGGTCCGGATGCAGGCTGGTCTCCGGCTCGTTCAGCACCAGCAGCGGCGGTGGCCGCGGCGTGTGCAGTGCCGCGGCCAGCAGCAGGAATCGCAGGGTACCGTCAGACAATTCGGCCATCGACAACGGCCGCAGCAGCCCGGGCTGATGGAATCGCAGGGCCAGTCGACCGTCCAGCTCTTCGAAGCCGACCGTGGCGCCGGGGAAGGCATCATCGACACTGCGTGCCAACGCAACCGGATCTCCGATCTCGAGAATGGTCACCCAGGCCGCCGCCAGATCCCGGCCGTCGTGATGCAGCACCGGCGTGCGCGTTGCCATCGCCGGTTGTCGCGCCGGGGCATCGGCGTCGCTGCGGAAATGATCGTAGAAGCGCCAGCGACGGATGTACTCACGCAGGGCGATGGTTTCCGGCATGCGCTGCGGATCGCCGACCTGGGTGAACAGGCTGTCGAACAGTGACAACCGGTCATCCACGAGATCCCAGCCGTGCGCATGGCGTTGCCGCACCATTGCCCCACGGCGATCGACCAGCAGGTTGGCGCTGCGCAGGAACGGCCCGGCCCAGATCGCCTCCGCCTTGATCTGCGGATCCAGCGCAAACGCGGAACGGCTGGGTGGCGGGTAGCCCAGGTCGATGGCATAGCCGAACTCGTCGGTGGTGAATCCCAGCTTCAGCCCCACTGACGCCTGCCGGGGCCCGCCCTGCAGCGGGATCTCGCCGGCCGCGACCCGGCGATCGATGGATCCGGGGCCGGCCCACAGCGCCGAACCAAGTCCCCCTTCGCGGGCCAGCACCGCCGCGACGCCGCCCTGGGCGGTTTCCGCCAGCAGGCGCAGCGCGCGGTACAGGCTGGATTTGCCACTGCCGTTGTCACCGGTGACCACGTTCAACGGCTGCAGCGGCAGTACCAGCCCGTGCAGCGAGCGATAGTGGGCGATGGCCAGGGTCTGCAGCATGGCTGGTGTCCGTGGAAACAGGGACGTCATGCTGGCCGGTTCTGATCGCAGGAGCTGCGACGCCAAGTAAAACGGGAAGAGCATCCACGCATGGCGTGGATCTACTGGAGCGGCATCGAATCATCCACGCGTCGCATGCGTTCAGCGCGCGAACCGCCGTGTTTCAGCCCGCCAGCTCCACCCGGTTGCGACCGTTGCCCTTGGCCCGATACAGCGCCTTGTCGGCGCGCGCCAGCATCTCATCCACGCTTTCACCGGGCTGGTGCTGGGCCACACCAATGCTGATCGTGACCGGGAATCCCAGCGGCAGATCCGCCACGGCCAGGCGCAGGAACTCGCATTGCAGTTCGGCCGTGCGCAGATCAGCGCCCGGCATCACCGCCACGAACTCCTCGCCACCATAGCGCGCGGCCATGCCACGGCCGGCAAAATGCGAACGCAGCAGCACGCCCAGCTCGGCCAGTACCCGGTCGCCGGTGGCGTGGCCCTGGAAGTCATTGATGTGCTTGAAATGATCGATGTCCAGCAGGGCCACGCAGGCTACTCCCGGTTGCCCATCGATCTCCGCAACCGCCTCTTCCAGTGCCGCTGCCATCGCGCGGCGGTTGGGCAGGCCGGTCAGCGCATCGGTGCGGCTCTGTTCGGCCAGGTCGGCATTCTGCGCCAGCAGCACGTCCTGGTACTCCGACAGCAGGCGCTCGTAGTCATCGCGTTCCAGCATGTGCTTCTGGATGTCGAGCGCGAAACGACGCAGCTCCATCACCAGCATCACCTGCCGTGACAGCGCGGCCAGCGCCTCGGCCTTGTCGCTGGGCAGGTGCTGCGGCTGTGCATCGAACACGCACAGCGTACCCAGCGGCAGGCCATCGGAACTGATCAGCGGCGCACCGGCGTAGAAGCGGATGTGCGGGTCGCCGGTCACCACCGGGTTGTCGTGGAAGCGGATGTCCTGCAACGCATCCTCAACCACCATGATTTGGTGCGGCTGCAGGATGGCGTGGCCACACATCGATTCGCTGCGCAGGTTTTCCGCCGCGTCGATGCCCTGGATCGACTTGAACCATTGCCGTTCGACGTCAATCAGGGTCACCGCCGCCATCGAGGTACCGCAGACCGCCTTGGCGATCGCCACCAGGTCGTCGAATGACTTCTCGCGCTGCGAATCAAGGATCCGGTAGCGGTACAGCGCCTCGAGCCGAAGGGCTTCGTTGGCAGGCTTGTCGGGCTTGATCATGCAGCGTCACGTTCCGGCAGGTCACTGCAAAGTCTAGCTGATGCCGGCGCGTAATCCGCACAACGGGTAGTGCCGGCCGCTGGCCGGCATCCCGCGCGCATTCGATGCTTGGAGCAGCCGGCCAGCGGCCGGCACTACCGCGCGTTACCAGTCCAGCTGCTTCGGCAGGAGGCCCTGCAGTTCCTGCTCGGTCAGGTTGCGCCACTGGCCCGGCTTCAGCGCGCCGATCTTGATGTTGTCGATGCGCACGCGGCGCAGCTGGGTCACGCGATAGCCGAATTCGGCGGCCATCAGGCGGATCTGCCGGTTCAGGCCCTGCTGCAGGGTGATACGGAAGCCGAACTTGGCGATGCGCGAGGTCTTGCACGGCAGCGTCATCTGGTCGTGGATGCGCACGCCGCGCGCCATGCCGCGCAGGAACTCATCGGTGACCGGCTTGTTCACCGCCACCAGGTATTCCTTCTGGTGGCCATTTTCGGCGCGCAGGATCTGGTTGACGATGTCGCCGTTGCTGGTCATCAGGATCAACCCCTCGGATTCCTTGTCCAGGCGGCCGATCGGGAAGATGCGCTGTTCGTGGCCGACGAAGTCGACGATGTTGCCCTTGACCGAAGTTTCGGTCGTGCAGGTGACGCCTACCGGCTTGTTCAGTGCGATGTAGACGTGGCGGCGGGCGCCGGGCTTGCGTGCCACGCGGGCGCGCAGCGGCTGGCCGTCGACCAGCACCTGGTCTTCCTCGCCCACCACCGCGCCGGTACCGGCCGGATGGCCGTTGACGGTAACGCGGCGCGCGGCGATCAGGCGATCGGCCTCGCGGCGGGAGCAGAAGCCGGTGTCGGCGATATGTTTGTTGAGTCGGGTGGTCATCGGCCCATTATCCGGCATCGCCGCCCGCTGCGCTTCACGCCAGGGCGGGCGGATCGAGCTCCTCACCGTCGAAGACCCGGTTGCGGCCCGCCCGCTTTGCCACGTACATGGCATGGTCGGCGCGCCGCAGCAGCCCGGCCAGATCGTCCTCGCCCGGTCGCCACTGCGCCAGGCCGATGCTGGCGGTCACCTCCAGCCCCGGCACCTGCAGGGCCTGGCCAGCCTCGGTGATGCGCTGGCGCAGGCGGTCCAGCCGCGCCGACGCCGCCTCGCGCGGCATGCCGGGCATCAGCAGCAGGAACTCTTCGCCGCCCATCCGCACCACTTCGTCCTGGCTGCGTACCGCCGCGCGCAGGGCACGCGCCACCGCCACCAGCACCTGGTCGCCCACTGCGTGGCCGTGGCGGTCGTTGATGTCCTTGAACAGGTCGATGTCGAGGAAGCCGATCACCAACGGGCCGCGCTCACGGTCCACCCGTTCCAGATGGCGGGCCAGCTGCTGCAGTCCGGCGCGACGGTTGGGAAGCCCGGTCAGGCCATCGGTCTCGGCCAGCTGGCGAAGTTCATCACGCTGCTGGCGCAGCCGGCCCAGCCGCTGGTTCAACGCATACGCGGCCATCATCAACAGCCAGGTCACCGCCAGCTGCAGCGCCTCCACCCGGTATTCCAGCAGCCACGCCGCACCACAGGCATCGGCGATGATCAGTACCAGCATCGGTGCCAGCGCGGCCAGACCCGCCTGTGCCCAACGGTCGCCGCGCCAGCGTGCCCAGACGCCGACCATCAGTGCCAGGCCACATCCGGACAGATAGGACACCTGCAAGCCCTTCGCGACCCAGGCCAGATGCTCCCAGCGCAGCCACGGCACCAGCACGGCCAGCGCCATCAGGGTCCACAACACCGCCAGTTGGGCCGGGCGCGATCGAGGCAGCACGCGGTCGCCTCCGTTCAGCCGCCACAGCGCCGGCAGCACCAGTGCCTGGGTCGCAGCGGTCAGCGCCAGCAGCCACCAGGCGCCGTGCTCGCCCACCGGCAGCCAGGGTTCCGGATAGCCGCTCAGCCCGCCGAGGATGGCCTGCCACAGCACCATCACGGTGGTGCCGGCGATGTAGACCAGGAAACTGCGGTCCCGGGTGGTCAGGAAGGCCATCAACGCCGACAGCGCCAGCGCAATCGCCACCGCGATGCAGGCCGCACGCACCAGCAGGCGGGCGGTGTCGTTCTGCTGCACCGGGCTGGGCGCGCCCAGCCGCAGGGTCGGTACCCAACGTGCCTTCAGCGGTGTCTGCCAGGAGACCAGGAACGGCTCATGGCTGCCGGCCGGCGGTACCGCCACCAGGCCGATGCCAGCCCGGAAACGTGAATCGCGGGTGCGCGCGTCGTGCATGTTGCCGCAGATCTCGCGGTCGCCATGCTGGACGCGCACTTCACCGGCAAAGACGTTGAACACGTCCAGCGCCTGCGGTTGGCCTGACCAGCCCTGCGGCGGAGCCGGTACCAGCACCTGCTGGCGGGCGCCGGACAGCATCTCCGGCGTGCATGCGCGGTGCGGCGTCGGCTCGTCGGTAGCGCCGCCGACCAGGAGATAATCATGGCCCGGCACGGCCTCTGCAGCCTGAAGCGGCCACGGCAACGCCAACCACACCATCAGGACGGCCAGCACCGCTCCTGTTCCATACCGCCACTGCCTGCCGCCCACGCCACGTCCTGTTCCTGCTTACGTCCGCGCCCACTGCGCGCCGCCCCTGGCGCGCATTATCGCAGCCGGGCACGCCACGCATGTGTAGACCAAAGTCGGCGCCCGCGGTTCAGCCAGCCGCCGGCGGCCCCTTCACCGCGACCAGCCGTACCGGGCGCAGATCGACCAGGGTCAGCCGCTCCAGCGGCTGCGGCCGTTCGATGGCATAGCCCTGCAGCCCTTGCACGCCAAGCCGGGTCAGCGCACCGGCAACCTCGGCGGTCTCCACCCACTCGGCCACCACTTCCATCTGCAACTCGCGCCCGAGCTCGCTGATCGCGCGCACCGTGGCGTGGCTGACCGGGTCGGTATCCATGTCGCGCACGAAGGCGCCGTCGATCTTCAGGATGTCCGCCGGCAACTGGCGCAGGTAGCCGAAGGAAGACAGGCCGGAGCCGAAGTCATCCAGCGCCATCCGGCACCCCCGTGCCTTCACCGCATCGATGAAGGCGCGGGCCTGGCTGAGGTTGCTGATCGCCGCGGTCTCGGTGATCTCGAAGCACAATTTGGAGGCCAGCGCGCGGTTGCGCTCGAGCAGGTCGCAGACGAAGGCGAGGAATCCCGGCTCGGCGATCGACTGCGCGGACACGTTGACGTTGCACAGGCCCAGCTGGCGCACGTGCGCCGGGCACACCTGCAGGTGGCGGAACAGCAGCCCGAGCACGTGCCGGTCCAGCGCCACCGCCATGCCATAGCGCTCCACCGCCGGCATGAACTGGCCGGGCAGATGCAGGCTGCCATCGGTGCCACGCATGCGCACCAGCACCTCGTAGTGCAGGTAGGACGGATCGCCAACGCGGGCGATGCGCTGTGCATACAGCAGCATGCGATTCTCGGCCATCGCCAGGCTGACGCCCTGCAGGCGCTCGGCCTCCTGCCGCCGCTCCTCCAGCGCCATGCGGTTCTCATTGAAGCAGTGCACGCGGTTGCGCCCGGCCTGCTTGGCGGCATAGCAGGCGCTGTCGGCAGCACTCATCAACCAGTTCACGTCCGGCGCATCTGCACTGACCTCGACCACGCCGATGCTGCAGCTCAGCTGCGGGCTGCCCTCGCTGATCGGGAACGTGGCCTGGCCCAGGTTGCGGATCACCCGCTGCAGCACCCGCTTGGCTTCGTCCTGCCCGGCATGGGCGAGGAACACGGCGAACTCGTCGGCGCCCAGGCGGCCGACCCAGTCACCGTCACGCACGGCCGCCACCAGATAGTCGGCGAAACTGCGCAGCATCTGGTCACCGGCGGCATGGCCGAAGCTGTCGTTGACCAGCTTGAAGTGGTCCAGGTTGATGTAGCAAGCGCATGCGTACCGCCATCACTGCGTACCTGCAGCAGCGCACGCTCCAGCAGCCGCTCGATCTCGCGGCGGTTGATCAGGCCGGTCAGCGGATCGTGGCTGGCGTGATGCTCGATCTCGCGTGCCAATGCATGGTTCTGGCTGACATCCTCGATGATCGCAAACACCGACAGGCCGCCTCCCGCGCTGCGCACGCCGGTGCCACTCCAGCGCCCCCACACCAGGCTGCCATCGCGGCGGCAGAAGCGCAGTTCACTCGGCCGCAGCTGCCGGTCCCAGTCGATGCGGCCGACGCCATCGATGACCAGTTCGCCTTCCATCAACAGATCGCCGAGCGACATCTGCAGCAGCACGTCGCGTCGGTAGTCGAGGATGTCGGCCATCGCCTGGTTGGCTTCGATCACCTTGCCGTCGGTGTCGAGCTTGAGCATGCCGACATTGGCCTGGTAGAAGGCCGCACGGAAGCGGCTTTCATGCTCGGTCAGGTCCTTGCCGACGCGGCGCGCGAGGGCCACCGCCATCAGGCTGATCGCCAGCACCGACAACCCGCCGACCACAAGCGTGGCGATCCGTACCATCGTGGCCATGCGCAGCAAGGCTTGCGAAAATGCCTGCGCCTGCACCTGCAGCCGCCGGTCCAGATCACGCAGTTGTTGCAGGTACCGATCGCGGTCCGCCGCTGGCAGCACGCCCTGGGCGTGCCCCGACTGCAGCTCGGCAACCAGCCGCTGCATGGCCAACAGATCATCGTCGGTCTGTCGCCACAGCGTGGTTGCTTCCCGGAATGCACCGATGTCGCGTGCATAGCGGAACGAGAACACCAGGCGTGGGATATCGGCGCGCGCGTTGCCACCCTGCAGGAAGCCCTGCCTGGCCTTTTCCTCGTCCGGTACCGCCTGTTCCAGCGCCAGCCGGGCCTGCAGATCGCCCAATGGAATCCGCAGCGCCTGGCGCGCGTCATCCAGGTCCTGGGCATGGCCACGCGCCAGGTAGCGGCTCAGCGCAGCGGTTGCATCCTGCTGTCCTCGTGACCAGTACCCCTGGCCGGCAATCCAGGCCGTCGAGGCTGCCTGCAGTTCCTGGATCAACGCGGACAACGCGACCAACCCGATCGCCATGCCCGTCAACAACGCAAAGCGCAATCCCAGCCCACGGGTCATCGGCACCCGCCGGCTCTGCTGGTCCGTGCCACTTCTACCCATCCCGGATCCCCCCGAATGTGCTGCGGTGACAACCTGCCTTGGAACCGGCCCAGCCTATGACCGGCAATGTGTGGGCCATGCGAAAAAGGGGACGGAGGGGATTAAGTCGTTTTCGGCATAAGCGCATGGCCTGCCATTTACGACTTAATCCCCTCCGTCCCCTTTTCCTGTACGCCAGCCCGGGGGCGGGCGTTGTCATGGACGGATGCGGGTGCGGCTTAGAAGATGCGCGGGCCGCGCGGCTTGAAGCCGTCACGACGCGGCGGGCGGCTGTCGCGGTCACCGCCGCGGTCGCCACCATGGCCACCCGGACCACCCGGGCCACCACGACGCGGACCACCCGGGCCGCCCGGGCCACGCTTGTCGAAGCGCGGCTTGAACGGACGCGGGGCCGGGTTGGTGTCTTCACCCGGAGCCAGCGCACGCATCTGCAGCTGCTGGCCGGACACCCACACCTTCTGCAGGTGCGACAGCACGTCCGGCGGCATCTGTGCCGGCAGGTCCAGCAGCGAGAAGTCGTCGTGGATGTCGATGCGGCCGATGAATCGGCTTTCCAGGCCCGCTTCGTTGGCGATGGCGCCGACGATGTTGGCCGGCTTCACGCCATGTTGGTGGCCCACCGAAATGCGGTAGGTCTCCATGCCCTGCTCCGGTGCACCACGCGGCGGAACCTCACGGCGCGGACGCTGCTCGAAACCACCTTCGGCGTCGTCGCGACGCGGGCCACGCTCGAAGCGTGGACCACGCTCGTTGCGGTCGAAGCGATCGCAACGCTCCGGACGGTCGCCACGGTCGAAACGCTCGCGCGGGGCGCGCTCTTCACGCGGGGCACGCACCGGCGGCTGCAGCAGGAACGGGGTGTCACCCTGCAGCATCTTGGCCAGCGCGGCGGCGATCTCGATGGCCGGCACGTTCTGCTCGTTCTCGAAGCGCTCCAGCAGCTGGCGGTAGAAGTCCAGGCCGCCGGCACCGAGGGTTTCGGTGATGCGCGTGGTGAATTTGTTGATGCGGGTGTCGTTGACCGCTTCCACGCTCGGCAGCTGCATCTCTTCGATCGGCTGGCGGGTGGCGCGCTCGATCTGGCGCAGCATGCCCTTCTCGCGCGGGGTGGCGAACAGGATCGCCTCGCCGCTGCGGCCGGCACGACCGGTACGGCCGATACGGTGCACGTAGCTTTCGGTGTCGTACGGAATGTCGTAGTTCAGCACGTGGCTGATGCGCTCCACGTCCAGGCCGCGCGCAGCCACGTCGGTGGCGACCAGGATGTCCAGCTTGCCTTCCTTCAGCATGGCGATGGTGCGCTCACGCTGGGCCTGCTGCATGTCGCCGTTGATGGCGGCAGCGGCCAGGCCACGGGCCTGCAGCTTGCTGGCCAGTTCTTCGGTGCCGGCCTTGGTGCGCGCGAAGATGATCATCGCGTCGAACGGCTCGACTTCCAGGATGCGGGTCAGCGCATCCAGCTTGTGCATGCCGCTCACCCACCAGTAACGCTGGCGGATGTTGGCCGAGGTGGTGGTCTTGGCCGCGATGGTCACTTCCACCGGGTCCTGCAGGTAGGTCTGCGCGATGCGGCGGATCTGCGGCGGCATGGTGGCCGAGAACAGGGCCACCTGGCGCTGCTCCGGCAGCTTCTTCAGCACCGCTTCGACGTCGTCGATGAAGCCCATGCGCAGCATTTCATCGGCTTCGTCCAGCACCAGGGTCTTCAGCTCGGACAGGTCCAGGGTGCTGCGGTCGAGGTGGTCGATCACGCGACCGGGGGTACCGACCACGATATGCACGCCACGGCGCAGCGCCGACAGCTGCTGCCCGTAAGGCTGGCCGCCGTACACCGGCAGCACGCGGAAGCCCGGGATCTTCGACGAGTAGGACTGGAACGCTTCGGCGACCTGGATGGCCAGTTCGCGGGTCGGCGCCAGGATCAGGGCCTGCGGCTTGATCTGCTGCAGGTCGATGTTGGACAGTACCGGCAGCGCGAACGCGGCGGTCTTGCCGGTACCGGTCTGGGCCTGGCCCAGCACGTCGCGGCCTTCCAGCATCGCCGGGATGGTGGCGGCCTGGATCGGCGACGGGGTTTCGTAGCCGATGGCGGTGACCGCCTGCATCACGGGCTCGGACAGGCCGAGCTGCGCGAACTGCAGCGGCGCTTGGGAATCTTGGGACATGGGGAACTCCGAAGGCACTGCCGTCTTCCTGGCAGTGCGATAAAAAAGGGATGGTCCGCGCTTTGGGCGCCCTTCTTATCGCGTGCCCTGGCGCTGCTCGGTCGGAGGAGATTTCACTCGCTCAGAGCGGGATGATACCGCATTGATCCTGAACGAGGCGTACAGCTTTCCGTGCGCGTGCCGTCATGCCCCGTGCTGGCGCACAATACGCGCCCTCTTCCCGGCCCGGCCGCTGGCCTGCGCCCCTCTTCCCAGGAACCCCGCTCCATGCAGATTCTCGAATTCGACCTCGACGGCGACTACGTCGAACTCAAGCAGCTGCTCAAGCTGGCCGACCTGGTCACCAGCGGCGGCGAAGCCAAGATGGTCATCAGCGAAGGCCTGGTGCGGGTCGACGGCGAAGTCGAACTGCGCAAGGCCTGCAAGATCCGCGCAGGCCAGGTGGTCGAGTTCGCCGACAGCCAGATCCGGGTGCTGGCCGCCGGCTGATGTGAGGCTGTTCAGGCTACGCGCTGGGTCAGGTGCAAGGCAATCAGCTGCCTGAACGGTGCCACGCCCTGCGCCAGGCGCAGGCCGGCCGCCCGCAGCAGCCGCGCCGGGCGGCGATCGTCGGTGTACAGGCTGGCGATCGCATTGGTGGCCTCGTACAGCGGCCGCGACGCCAGCCGGTGACCCCGTTGGTAGCTGGCCAGCATGCCGGCGGCGGCAATGTCGGCACCGCGACGCTGCTGCGCGACGATGCCCTGCGCCAGCCGCTGTGCGCTGGCCAGGCCCAGGTTGAAGCCATGCGCGGTGACCGGGTGCATGCCGACCGCGGCATCGCCGATCAGCGCCGAACGCTCGCCAGCAAAACGGTGCGCGTACACACCTACCAGCGGATACGCCTGCGGCGTGGCCACCGGCTGCATCCGGCCCAGCCGATGTTCGAAGCAAGCACTGATGGCCTCGCCGAAGGCCACCTCGTCCATCGCCAGCAGCGCCTCGATCTGCCTCGGCGGCAGCGTGATCACCGCCGAGGCCTGGCCCTCGTTGAGCGGCAGCAGCGCCATCGTGCGGCCGTAGCCGAACCATTCCCAGGCAGTGTGGCGATGGTCGCGCTCGACCTGCATGCGGCACACCAGCATCGACTTGCCGAAGTCGCGCATCTGCGCACCGATGCCGAGCATGCGGCGGGTGGCGGAGAAGCGGCTGTCAGCGGCCACCAGCAGCCGCGCATGCAGTTGGCTCCCGTCATCGAGTTTGACCACATGGCCCTGTGCATCGGCTTGCACGCCCTGCACCTTGCGCCCGTCGAACAGTTCCACGCCGTCCTGGCCCTGCACCGCATCCCATGCGGCACGGCGGATCAGATGGTTGGGTACCAGCCAGCCCAGCGGCTGGCCGTCGACCTGGCTGCTGGCGAAGGTCAGCGCGAACGGCGAGCCGCCATTCATCACCCTGGCGTCGCGCAGCTCAGCGACTTCGGCTTGCGGCAGGCGCTGCCACAGACCCAGTTGCTCCATGCTCTGCCGCGAGGCATGGGTCAACGCGATCTCCCTGCCATCGAAGGCGGCCTCGGCCAGGGCCTGGCGCGGCTGCACTTCGACCAGCCCGACCTGCAGCCCGCTGCCGGCCAGCGCGCGCGCGAAGCACAGACCTGCCGGTCCGGCGCCAACCACCACCACGTCCATCCTGCGCATGCGCGCCTCCTGCCGATGATTCAGTCCGCGCCAGCATAGCGCCGCGCACCTGAGCGACCTTGATCTGGATCAGGCCGACCTACAGAAGTGCGAACACCAGCGCCAGGATCGACATCAGCGACACCAGCCACACCAGGCTGCGCACGTAGGGCACGCCGGCGGCGTACAGGGGAAGATAGACCACACGCGCCCAGAAGTAGGCCTGCGCCGCCAGTGCAGTGGTGTCATTGCCGCGACCGGCCACGACCACCGCGATGGCGGCGGCGGCGAAGAACGGGAACGTCTCCAGGAAATTGGCCTGCGCACGCTGCAGGCGCCCGGCCAGAGGGCTGACCGGCTTTGCGTCGCCATCGCGTGCCGAGGCATTCCACTTCATCCCGCGCTCGCGGGTGACCACGGTGGAGGTGGCGAAGATGTAAACGAAGCCGAGCAGGACCGACCAGGCCAGCATCGTCAATTCAGTTGCCATCATTCATCTCCTCAGGGTGCCGACGCACGCAGGCTGTAACCGGCCAGACGCCACACCTGGTCCTCGTCGAAACGGAACGAGACCAGCTCGCGCACCGGCTGCGCGCTGTTGGCGAAACGGGTCGGGAAACTGACGTTGATGTACAGCCCTTCCGGCACCGCGGCACCTGCGCTGTACTTGACCCGGGTGATGGTGGGCTGGCCACGCCCGGCCAGCGCACCCAGGCGCGTGCGCTCGGTGGTCAGCTGGCTGACGAATGCGGCCTTCGGCACCGCACGACGCGCGACGGCGGAGGCGCCATCCCACAGTTCACCGGCGCGGTTGGCATCGACCAGCTGTGCGGCTTTCAATGCAGCAGCGCCCATCTCGGCATCCTGTTTCTGCACCTGGGCCTGCTGTGCAGCGGTCAACGCCGGGGCGCCGGCGGTGGCTGGCTTCGCAGCCGCTGGCGAGGCCGGGGCCGGGCGTGCCGGAGCCGGTGCCGGCGTGGCCGGCGCAGGTGCCTGCGCCAATGCGGTCAGGGGCAGCAGGGACAGCAGCAGGAGCACGCGCTTCATGGACACCGCCGGTTTTCTGGAGAGAACCGCAGTCTACGCCAGCGCGGTGACTATGCCGTCAGCGTGCCGGGGCGTTGCCCTCCACCGCTGCCGCATCAGCCTGCGCGGCGGGCGCGGCGGTGTTCACTGGCGCCTGTTCGGCCACCGGCGGCGGCTCCGGCGGTGCCGGTGGCAGCGTTGCCACATCGATCTCCGACAGTGGGCTTTCTTCCGGGCACACCGCATCCGGGAAACCGAAGCGCTGCTTCAGCGCCTGGCCGCAGCTGTTGATCGATTCCATGTCGGCGCCTTCCCGCTTGCACTGCTGGTCGAAGGCAATCAGGAACGCGTCCTTGCGTTGCACGAAGTCATCACCACAGGCCCGCATCTGCTTGATCCGTTCCAGATCGTCCTGCACCGCGTTGGTGCCGTCCAGGCCGTACTGGCGCAGCTCATCCTGCGTCAGCAGGCGCAGGCTGCGGTTGGGCACGGTCATCATCAGGTCGGCCACACCCACCGCCACGCCGTTGCGCTGCAGGTAGTCCTTCACGTTGTCGTAGACCTCGTGCAGCTCGCGGTTGAGTTCCGCGCGCGAGGTGGCCTTCGAGCTGATCCGCATCATGCGGTGGATGCCGACCTTGCCCGACAGCAGGCGGTTGTCACCGGCAGCCAGCACGAACACGCAGGCACTGTGGCAGATCGAGCCCTCGCGCACCCAGATCGTCCAGCCCGATTCACCGATGCTGTCGCCGGCGATGATCGCCGATTCCACCTGGCCGCCGCTGGAATCCAGGTCGAGGATGCGCTTGTGGATCTTCTGCTCGTCAGCGACCACGGCCAACCGCCACATCATCTCGGCAAAGCCCGGATTGATCTTGCCGGCGTAACGCACGCGCATCAGGCCACGTTCGGCGCACGGCGCCAGTGCCTGGGTGACCTGTTCGCGCTGCAGGCCCTCCAGCTCGACGCCATCGCCCGCCTCACCGGCGTACTCGGTACTGCAGCTGACCCAGGCGCGGCCATTCTCCAACTGCGCCTGCGGCCACGGCCGATCCGCCCGGCTGCGCGGCGGCGCCGGCGGTGGTGGTGCATCGGCGGCATTGATCGACACCATGTTCTCACCATCGCTGGCCGGCGCCCGCGCGGCCTTGTCGGCGGCGGTGACATTGCCCGGATTCTCCAGCTGGCTGCAGCCCGCCAGGGCCAGGCACAACAGGGGCAACCAGCGGAGTTTGGCGGACATCGGGCAACCAGTCTTCACGTGAGCAAGAGCCACAGTCTACCCGTCCGGGGCACGCATTCAGCGCGTGGCACTGAACCCCTTCTGACCCTTGGGAAAAGCGTGTCGACCAAGGTCGACACCCACCAACAGCAGCGCAGAACGCCCGCAAGACAGGTCGCAGGAACCTGTCGAAGGCGGGGTGGGTCCGGTTTCAGGGGCGTGAGCGCCATGGGCCCGAGGCATGCCTCGGGCGGGTTGGGCAGGACGCCCAACCCCGGTCTTGCCGTGTGCGCAGGACAGCGCACACGAGCAAGCGGCGACCGAGCTTACATGTGTGAGGGCGCTTTGCTTGCGAAGCACTGCTTCGCAAGCGCCCGAACGCACAGCCGCCAGCGGCTGGGCCGGGCCCCGGAGGGGTACTTGCAGCGTCCCCTGCAACCGGACCCACCCCGCCCTGCCGCAGGAAACCAGCTTCTGCTGTTGCAGTTGCCGGCCAGCGGCCGGCACTACCACGGGTGCAGGGCGCGGCCCGGCCTGACCCCCTTCAGCATCCATGTCCGAATGTGGCGAGTATCCCTACCCGCACACGCCTAGACTGGCGCCATGGACACCGCCCTCGCCCTCGACACCGCCGCCTGCGACCGCGCCCGCCTGGCCCGTGACGCACGCTTCGACGGCGTTTTCTTCACCGCCGTGCGCAGCACCGGCATCTATTGCCGCCCCGTCTGCCCGGCGCCGCCGCCGAAGCCACGCAACATCACCTACTATCCGACCGCTGCCGCGGCCGCTGCTGCCGGCTACCGGCCGTGCCTGCGCTGCCGCCCCGAACTGGCACCGCAGGCCCAGCAGGCACTGGCCGGGCAGACCGTGCAGCGCGCCCTCGCCATCATCCACGGCGGCTTCCTGCAGGAGCAGCGCGTTGCAGACCTCGCGCAGAAGATCGGCCTCAGCGCGCGCCAGCTGCAGCGCCTGTTCGTCGAACATCTCGGCGCAACACCCGGGCAGATCCATGCCACCCACCGCCTGCTGCTGGCCAAGCAACTGCTGACCGAAACCACGCTGCCGGTGACCGATGTTGCGCTGGCCGCCGGCTACAACAGTCTGCGCCGCTTCAATACCGCCTTCCTGCAGGGCTGCGGCATGGCACCGACGGCGCTGCGTCGCCAGCACCAGCCGCTGGCCGCCGATGACGGCGGCCTGGTACTGCGGCTCGTGTACCGCCCACCGTTGGACTTCCCGCGCATGCTGGCCTTCCTGCGCAAGCGCAGCCTGCCTGGCATCGAACTGATCGGCGAAGACAGCTACCAGCGCGTGCTCGGCACACCCGAGCGCCCCACCCTGCTGCGCGTCACCGCCGACCCGAAGCGCCCGGAACTGCGTCTGCAGCTGGGTGCGGTCGACCCGCGCCTGATCCCCGACATCGTGCGCCGTGTGCGTCGTGTGTTCGATCTGGACGCCGACCTGCAGCAGGTCCATGCCGCCCTGGGCGAGGAACCGCTGCTGGCACGCGGCATCGCCGAACGCCCGGGGCTGCGCGTTCCGGGCGGCTGGGATGGCTTCGAGGTCGGCGTACGCGCCGTGCTCGGCCAGCAGGTCAGCGTCGCCGCCGCCACTACCTTTGCGCGGCGTCTGGTGGATGCGTATGGGGCGCATCTGCCGGGCATGCCGTCCGAGTTCAATCGCCAGTTCCCAGCGCCCGAGGTGCTGGCCGAGGCGCCGCTGGAATCGATCGGCCTGCCGCGCAGCCGCGCCGCCACGGTGCGTGCGCTGGCCGCTGCATGTGCCAGCGGCCAGCTCGACTTCGGACCCGGGCAGGCCCTGGAAGACTTTGTTGCGCGCTGCGTGGCATTGCCCGGCATCGGCCCGTGGACCGCGCAGTACATCGCCCTGCGCGGGCTCGGCCAGCCCGATGCCTTCCCCGCCGGCGATCTGGTCCTGCAGCAGATGCTCGGCCACGCACAGGGCCAGCGCCTGAGCGAACGTGCAACTGAAGCGCGCTCGCAACCGTGGCGCCCGTGGCGCGCCTACGCCGTGCTGCACCTGTGGCACCTGTCCGGCACGTTCGTTGGAGAACCGACATGACCCTGTTGTTTGATCGTTTCGACAGCCCGATCGGCGTACTGACCATCGCCGGTGACGAACGTGGCCTGTCACACGTGCTTTTCCCCGAAAACCGCCATCCAGCACGCGGACGCGATGACTGGGACTACGCACCGGATGCGCTGCCGGAAGCGCGCGAACAGCTGCTGCAGTTCCTGCACGGCGAGCGCAACAGCTTCGACCTTGTGCTGGCGCCACGTGGCACGCCGTTCCAGCTGCGCGTATGGCAGGCGCTGGCACTGATTCCGTTCGGCCAGACCTGGAGTTACCTGCAGCTGGCGCAGCACCTCGGCCAGCCCAGTGCGACCCGCGCGGTCGGCGCGGCCAACGGGCGCAATCCGCTGCCGATCATCCTGCCCTGCCATCGCGTGATCGGCAGCAACGGCGCATTGACCGGTTTCGGCGGCGGGCTGGAAACCAAGGCCGCGCTGCTGCGGCTGGAACAACGCCAGGCCCCGCTGTTCGCCTGAGAGGGCTGGCCGGGCTGCGCCCGGCACCCGCAGAGGCTAGAGCAACAGCAACAGCGGGCTTCCTGCGGGGAGGCAGGGTGGGTCCAGTTGCAGGGGACGCTGCAAGTACGTCCCTGTAAGCTCGGTCGCGCCATCCATGGCGCTCACGCCCCTGCAACCGGACCCACCCAGCCTTCGACAGGTTCCGGCGATCTGTCCGAACGTCGTTCTGCGCAACTGTTGGTAGGTGTCGACCTTGGTCGACACGGTAGATCCACGCCATGCGTGGATGGAAGCATCAGGAATTGTGCCTGGAGAAAAGCCCCCTTCCTGTTGAAGGGGGCGCGCCGACAGGCGCGGGGATAAGGAAAAATGCGCGGACACGGCGCGCGATAGCGCGCCGTGTCTTGGGCGCGTCATTGCGCGGGCTTATCATGCGTGGATGACTTCCGTACGCCTGACCTGCGCGCTGGCGCTGCTGCTGCCATTGGCCGCCTGCACCACCGCGCCCGCCCCTTCCGCCTCCGTTCCCGGTTCCGCCGCTGCGGCTTCGCCTCCGAAGCTGCTGCTGATCTCCATCGACGGCCTGCGCGCCGATGCGCTGGACCGTGGGCTCACTCCGAACCTGCAGCGACTGATCGACGGCGGCGTGCGTGCACGCTGGATGACGCCGTCCTATCCGTCACTGACCTTCCCCAACCACTACACCATCGTCACCGGCCTGCGTCCGGACCACCACGGCATCGTCAACAACAGCATGGACGATGCAACCCTGGGCCGTTTCGAACTGAGCAACCGCGACGCGGTCACCACCAGCGGTTGGTGGGGTGGCGAACCGATCTGGGTCAGTGCCGAGAACGCTGGCGTACGTTCGGCCGCCACGGCGTGGCCGGGCAGTGAGTCTGAAATCCGCGGCGTGCGCCCCAGCAAGTGGCGCGTGTACGACGGCAAGGAACCGCTGGAGCAGCGGGCCGGCATCGTGCTCGACTGGCTGGCGCAGACCGATGCCGATGCACCGCGCCTCACCACGCTGTACATGGAACACGTGGACAAGGCTGGGCACAACTACGGCCCCGGGTCGAAGCAGTACGCCGACGCCATCGTGCGCGCCGACCAGATCGTCGGCCAGGTGCTCGACGGGCTGCAGCAGCGCGATCTGGCCAAGACCACCAACGTGATCGTCGTCTCCGACCACGGCATGGCCAGCGTCGCCGACGGCAACGTGATCGCCACCGAGTCGATGGCCGACCCGGCCATTGCACGCAATATCAGCCAGGGCCAGTCGGTGGGCTTTGCGCCGGTCGCCGGCCGCGAAGCGGAAGCCGAACGCGCCCTGCTCGGACGCCACGCGCACTACGAATGCTGGAAGAAGGAGAACCTGCCGGCACGCTGGCACTACGGCACGCATCCGCGGGTTCCGGCCATCGTCTGTGTCATGGATGAAGGCTGGGATGCCCTGCACCAGGAGAAGATCGCCAAGCGTGCTAAGCAGGATCGAGGTTCGCATGGCTACGACAACGCACTGCCTTCCATGCGCGCAGTGTTCGTGGCCGGCGGCCCGTCGTTCCGCCAGGGCCTGGTGATCGATGGCTTCGACAACGTCGATGTCTATCCGCTGCTGGCCCACCTGCTGCAGGTGCCGGCCGCGCCGAACGATGGCAATCCGGAAACGCTGAAGAAGACACTGCGCTGATGCGGTTGTAGAGCCGAACCCACGCTCGGCTCACCGGACAGGCATAAAAAAACGCGGCGCCAGGCGCCGCGTTTTTCATTGAACCGGTCGCTCGACCGGATCAGGCCTTGGCGACGGCCTTCTTCGCCACAGCCTTCTTCGCCGGAGCCTTGGCCACGGTCTTCTTGGCAACCGGAGCGGCGGCGCCTACGGCGACCTTGCTGGCGGTGTGCGAACGGGCGTTGCCATAGCTGGCGTTGTAGCGCTTGCCCTTGGCGGTCTTGCGGTCACCCTTACCCATGTCTTCAACTCCTCAAATGTGAAATCTGGTTACCCCGTACTGACACGGGTTCGGCGGGGCCGCCTTGCTGGGCGCCCCCGCGCACGATCGAAAATCCTATCACGGAGCGCCTAGTGCGCGCAGCTGGCGTCGTGCACGTGACCGTGGTTGAGGCGCAGGTTGACCAGATGGGCCACACCCACCAGCAGGCCACCGATGGTCATCACCACCGCGTGCGGCACCGCATTGTGGTGCAGCGGGTCATACAGCACGCCGGCCCACAATGCGACCAGGCCGGGAATCAGGAAGCCCAGCGCACGCAGCGCACCGTGCCGGCGGTAGCCCCAGACCAGGCTGAACAACCCCAGCAGGGTCACGAACACCACCAGCGCCTGTTCCACGCCGTCGCTCAGCCAGAACGACAGCCCCAATGAAGGCGCTGCGGCCAGCAGCACCGGGATCACCGCGCAGTGCACCGCGCACAGCATCGAACCAGTGGCGCCGAAACGGTCGAGCAGGTGGCGCAGGCGTGAGGACAGGGACATGACTTCCAGCAGGTTCGGCGAATCGTTATGGAATAATATAACATCCCTCTCCGACCCGCACGGTTTCCCTCCCCCTGTCCCATCGACGGGATTCGTGCGCCCCGCGATTGATACATTGTAACAAAGGACCCGTCCATGCCCGCCCATACCCCACGGCTCAAGCCGCATTCCCTGGCCCTGGCCCTCGCCGCCCTGCTGCCATCCGTCGCCTTTGCAGCCGGCCAGGACACCGCCCATCGTGACCGCCACCTGACCGAGCTGTCGTCGGTGCAGGTCACCGCGTCGCCGCTGCAGGGTGACGCCGAATCCCTGGCACGCCCGGTGGAGGTTCTGGCCGGTGAACGCCTGGACGAGCAGAAGGCCGGCACCCTCGGCGATACCGTGGCCAAGCTGCCCGGCGTGCAGAGCACCTTCTTCGGCCCCGGCGTCGGCCGCCCGATCATCCGTGGCCAGGAAGGCCCGCGCGTGGCCGTGCTGTCCAACGGCATGGGCAACATGGATGCGTCCACGGTCAGCGCCGACCACGCCACCAGCATCGAACCGTTCCTGGCCGACCAGATCGAAGTACTGAAGGGCCCGGCCACGCTGCTGTTCGGTAGCGGCGCCATTGGTGGTGCGGTCAATGTGGTCGACGGGCGCATCGCGCGCGAGCTGCCTGAGCGGCCGCTCAGCGGTCGTGCCGAACTGCGCGGCAATTCGGTGAACAACGAGCGCAGCGGCATGTTCCGCCTCGATGGCGTCAGCGGAAACGTCGTGCTCCATGTGGATGGCCTGGTGCGCAATGGCGACGACTACCGCATTCCCGGTTACGCGGTGATCGACAGCCTTGAAGACCACCACGACGACCACGACCATGACCACGCGGGCGAGGAAGGCGAAGAACCGCGCCGCGGCCGCCTCGACAACAGTTCGATCCGCACACGCGCAGGTGGCGTCGGCGCAACGTGGCTGGGCGACGGTGGCTACTTCGGCGTGTCGGCCAGCACCTACCGCACCAACTATGGCATTCCCAATGGCGCGCACGTGCACGCCGATGGTGACGATCATGGCCATGACCACGGTCACGACCATGGCGACGAAGAGGAAGGCGGCGACGAGCACGACGTGCGCATCGACATGGTGCAGAACCGCTTCGAGACCAAGGCCGGCATCTACAACCCGGTCTCGTTCCTGAAGAACATCAACGCACGCGTGGCCTACACCGACTACGAACACGTGGAGCTGGAAGCCGGTACGCCGTCGACCCGCTTCACCAACCGCGGCATCGAAGCGCGCCTGGAAGCGGTGCAGCAGCAGATCGGCGGCTGGGACGGCGCCTTCGGCCTGCAGTTCGGCAACAGTGATTTCGGTGCCAAGGGCGAAGAGGCGTTCGTTCCGGATACCGGCACGAAGAACATCGGCCTGTTCGTGCTGCAGGAAAAGCAGTTCGGCCCGTTCAAGCTGGAACTGGGCGGCCGCCACGATCAGGTCAAGCTGGACCCGAGCGGTGACTACCGCCGCCGCACCTTCGGTGCCACCAACCTGTCTGCCGCAGGCATCTGGAAGCTCAACGATGCCGTTGACCTGCGCATCGGCGTGGACAGCTCCGAGCGAGCACCGACCAACGAAGAGCTGTATGCCGCCGGCGCGCACATCGCCACCCGTTCGCTGGAAATCGGCGACGCCAACCTGAAGACCGAGCGCGGCCAGCGCGTGGAACTGGGTATCCACACCCACAGCGAGCGCCTGGACTTCTCCGCGTCGGTCTACCAGACCAGGTTCAAGGACTTCATCTACCTGGCCGACACCGGCATCACCGAGGGCCTGCCGGTGCGCATCTGGACGCAGCAGGACGCGGTGTTCCGCGGTGCCGAGGCCGAAGCGCTGGTGCACCTGTTCGAGGGCGGCGCCGGTGACTGGGATCTGCGCCTGTTCGGCGACTACGTGAAGGCCAAGCTGGATGGCAGCGGCAGCCGCAACCTGGACATCGCCGTGCCGCATGGCGACCACAACCACAACTACACGGTGGAACTGGCCAACACTGGCTATCTGCCGCGTATCGCACCGGCCCGCGTCGGCGCCGACCTGCGCTGGTCGAAGGACGGCTGGCGCGCTTCGGTCGGTGCGGTGCGCTACAGCCGCCAGAAGGACGTCGCCCAGAACGAAGCCCCGAGCGACGGCTACACCCTGGTCGACGCGCACCTGGCCTACCGCTGGGATCGCAACGCCACCAACAGCTACGAGGTGTTCTTGGATGGCAGCAACCTGACCGACCGCGAAGTGCGCCCGCATACCTCGCTGCTGCGCGACTACTCGCCGCTGCCAGGCCGTGGTGTCGCATTCGGCATCCGCGCGTTCTTCTGATCGCGCACGGCGGGGTCAGAGCCCTTTTCGAAGGAAGGGGCTCTGACCCCCACGCCATTCCACGGGGGCCTTCGGGCCCCCGTTTTCATTTCGACCCACGCCATCACACATCCGTCACAAAGATGTGCGTACCACAACAAGCGGACAATCCCGTCACCCAATGTCTCGCCAATCGGACACTTTTGTCCGAAAATGATTCCATGACTGCCCAACGTGCCGATGCCGCCGCCCGCCGTGCCCTCATCCTCGACGCCGCCGATCATGTGTTCGGCCAACACGGTGTCACCGCCCCGCTGGACCTGGTGGTCGAACGCGCCCAGGTGGGCCGCGCCACCCTGTACCGCAACTTCCCGGACCGCACCGCGCTGATCCAGGCGCTGCTGCAGCGCACGGTCGACCGCATCCGGCGCCAGGTCGAGCAGCTCGGCGACCGCGACGACGCCCTGTTCGAGGTGTTCGAGGGCATGGCCCAGCGCATCATTGATTCGCCGGCATTGGCCGATTACTGGCGTGCGGTCGATTCGGACGTGCCGTCCATGCGCGCCGCGCGCGAGACCGTGCGCGACCTGCTGGAGGAACCGATCGCGCGCGCCAAGGCCGCCGGGCTGTGCCGTGCCGACCTGGAAAAGACGGATATTTCACTGATCTCGGGCATGCTGGGTGCGGCCCTGCGCGGCAAGACCCGCGACGAGCGCGCTCAGTTGGCCGGGCGCGCCCTGCAGCTGCTGCGTGGGGGTCTCCAGGGAGCTGCCAGCGAGGCCCGTTGATGGTCCAGCCGTATCTGAAGCCGGTTCCGGATTGGGAGGAGCACGAAAAGCCGACCATGCCCGGTTCGGCATCGATGCCCTGGCACCCGCCGTATCGGCGCGCGGCCTATGCGCTGGTATCACTGCTGGTGGCGATCACCGGCGGCCTCGGCAATGCGCTGGTCACCGCCAACCTGCCGTTCCTGCAGGGCCAGCTGGCACTGACCCCGACCCAGGGCAGCTGGCTGGTGGCGGCCTATGCCATGGTGAATGTCACCGCCAACCTGTTGGCCTTCAAGTTCCGCCAGCAGTACGGCATCCGCCTGTTCGCCGAGATCGGGCTGGGCCTGTACGCGGCCCTGGCGGTGCTGCACCTGTTCGTCGGCAGCTTCGAGACCACGATGCTGACCCGCGCCGCCAGCGGCTTCGCGGGTGCGGCCTGTTCGACACTGGGCACGCTGTACATGCTGCAGGCGCTGCCGCGCCGCTTTACCGGCAATCTGCTGGTGGTCGGCGTCGGCCTTTCGCAGCTGGCGGTGCCGATTGCCTGGATCGTGTCGCCAGGCCTGGTCGATACCGGCCAGTGGCACCAGCTCTACTCATTCGAAGCCGGGCTGGCACTGTGCGCGTTCGCGGCAGTGGTGGTGCTGAAGCTGCCGCCCGGCATCCAGGTGAAGGCCTTCGAACCGCTGGACTTCCTCACCTTTGCCCTGCTTGCACCGGCCGTCGCGCTGCTGGTGATCGTGCTGGCGCAGGGCTACACCCGCTGGTGGCTCAACACGCCGTGGCTGGGCTGGGCCCTGGTCGCCTCGATCGTGCTGTCCACCACCGCCTTCATCATCGAGCACTACCGGCGCAATCCGCTGCTGCAGACACGCTGGCTGGCCAGCCTGCCCGTACTGCATTTCATCGTCGGCGCCTTCCTGATCCGCTTCCTGACCACCGAGCAGTCCTACGGCGTGGTCAACCTGATGCGCACGCTCGGCATGGGCCCTGATCAGTTGCGGCCGCTGTTCGTGGTGATTCTTGCCGGCGTGATCACCGGTATCGCCGGCACTGCACTGACTTTCGGGCCCAAACGGCTGATCCCGCAGCTGCTGATGGCGATCCTGCTGCTGGGCGCCGCCGCGTTCTTCGACCAGCACCGCACCAGCATGGATCGGCCGCACGACTTCTACGCCAGCCAGTTCCTGGCCTCGGTCGGTGCCGGCATGTTCATGGGCCCGTTGATCATGCTCGGCATTTCCGCCGCGCTGAAACAGGGCGTGGACCACATGATCACCTTCCTGGTCACGCTGTCGATCACGCAGACGCTGGGCGGCCTGGCCGGCTCGGCGGTGCTGGGGACCTTCCAGCTGCATCGCGAGCAGCTGTATTCCAGCGCGCTGACCAGCCAGCTCGACCCAGCCGACCCGGTGGTGGCACAGCGCCTGCGCATCCAACAGCAGCTGTACGTCGCCCAGACCACCGATCCGGTGCTGCGCAGCGCGCAGGGCAGCGCGCAGTTGGCGCAGACGACGCGCCGCGAAGCCAACGTACGCGGCTTCAATGATGTGTTCACGCTGAGCGGTTGGTTGGCCATCGGCTTCCTGTGCTGGTTGCTGCTGCTGTCGCTGCGCACCGCCGTGCTCAAGCAATGGCGCAAGCGCCACCCCACTTCCCCCGCTGTGGCCACGCCGGCCGCGCCCCGCTGAGTTCTCGACCATGCCTCCCGTCCCGCCCCGACCCGACGACGCCGACAACGTGACCCCACCGCCGCCGACCGACGCGGCGCCTGCCCCTACGCCGGTAGAACCCGCGGTCGCGCCGAAGTACCTCAAGCCCAGCGCGCGCAGCGTGGTGGTGATGGTGGTGGTGGCCTTGCTGGGCATTGCGCTGATCCTGCGCGCCTGGCACCTGTGGCCGTTCACCAGCAGCGTGATGGTGACCGACAACGCCTACGTGCGCGGCCAGATCACGGTGATGGCGCCGCAGGTGAACGGCTACGTGACCGAAGTGCTGGTGAAGGACTTCCAGCACGTGAAGGAAGGCGAGCCGCTGCTGCGCATCGATGACCGCATCTATGCGCAGCGGGTCGCCCAGGCGCAGGCGACGCTGGACAGCGCACGCGCGGCCCTCGCCAACTCGGACCAGTCCCAGGCGCAGAACCGTGCGCAGATTGCCTCCGCCCGCGCCACGTTGTCGGCCGGGCAGGCGGAGCTGCAACGCTCACGCAACGAGACCAAGCGCTACGAGGAACTGGCCGCGCAGCAGCTGGTGTCGATCAACGATCGCGACAAGTTCCGCACCGCGCAGGCCTCGGCGCAGGCCAGCGTCCAGCAGTCGCAGGCGCAGATCCGCATCGCCGAGGAGACCCTGGTATCGACCCAGGTAGCGCGCAAGAGCCTGGAGGCCCAGGTGGAGAGCGCGCAGGCGCAGCTGGAACTGGCGCGCATCGATCTGGCCAACACGGTGATCCACGCGCCGCGCGACGGCCAGATCAGCGAAGCCAGCGTACGCGTGGGCCAGTACGTCGCCGCCGGTTCGCAGCTGCTGTTCCTGGTACCTGACACGCTGTGGGTGGTGGCCAACTACAAGGAAGGCCAGACCTGGGGGATGGCGATCGGCCAGCCGGCCACGTTCTCGGTGGACGCGTTCCAGGGCCAGGTGCTGCGGGGCCGCGTGCAGGAGATCGCGCCCGCCACCGGGTCGGAATTCAGCGTGCTGCGCCCGGACAACGCCAGCGGCAATTTCACCAAGGTGGTGCAGCGGCTGCCGGTGCGGATATCGATCAACAGGGATCAGAAGCTGGCAAAGCAGCTGCGGCCCGGCATGTCGGTGATCGTGCGGGTGGATACCCGTTCCAAGGCGATGGACTAGGACGCAGGCCCTGTCGCACCGTTTCCAAAATGCCGGCCAGCGGCCGGCACTACCGTTGCGTTAGCCGGCGCAGCGCGCGCAGAGGCCATGCACTTCCAGGGTCTGCGCCTGCGGCTGGAAACCCAGCTCCTTGGCGCGCTTCTCCAGCTGGGTGACGATCTCGCGGTCCTCCAGCTCCACTGCGCTGTGGCAGCTGTTGCAGATCAGGAACGGCACCGAATGCGCGGCACTGCTGGGGTGATGGCAGGCCACGAAGGCATTGACCGATTCCAGCTTGTGCACGAACCCGTTGGCCATCAGGAAGTCCAGCGCGCGGTACACGGTGGGCGGGGCATCCGCGCCCACGCCATTGCCGTTGCGCACCCATTCCAGCAGCTCGTAGGCCTTGACCGGCTTGCCGGCCTCGGCGATCAGCTTCAGCACATTGGCGCGGATCGGGGTCAGGCGCAGCCCGCGTTCGCGCGAGACGCGCTCGACCACCGCCACGAAATCCGATGCGTCGTGGACGTGGTGGTGCGGGGCGGTACAGGCAATGGCGGTCTTGGCGGGCATGCGTGTTCTCCGGTTCGGGCCTGGCAAGGATGCCTCAGGCCGTTGCTACCTTGGTGATGGCCACATCAATGCGTTTCAAGGCCTGCTCGCGGCCGGCCAGGTACACGGTATGGGAAATGTCAGGGCTGACCTGGGTGCCGGTGATGGCCACGCGCAGCGGCTGGGCGACCTTGCCCATGCCGATCTCCAGCGCTGCGGCCGCGTCATGCAGGGCCACCCCCACCGACTCGGCGGTCCATTCCGGCAGCGCGGCCAGCAGCTCGCGGGCCTTGCCCAGCGCCACCTCGGCACCGGCCTTGAAGTGCTTGGCCACCGCTGCTTCGTCGTACTCGGTCAGCGGCTGGTACCAGACCACGGCCTTCTCGGCCATTTCCTTCAGGGTCTGCACGCGTTCACGCAGGGCGATCACCACATCCTCCGGAGCCGGGCCGGCGGCCACGTCCAGCCCCAGCTTCTGCAGCTGGTAGACCAGGTGCGGCACGATCGCGGCTACGTCCTCGGTCTTCAGGAAGTGCTGGTTGACCCAGCCCAGCTTGGCCATGTCCAGGCGCGAGGCCTTGGAATTGCAGTCCTTCACGTCGAACAGGTCGATCAGTTCCTGGCGGCTGAACAGCTCCTGGTCACCGTGCGACCAGCCCAGGCGGGCCAGGTAGCTCAGCAGCGCATCGGGCAGGTAGCCGGCGTCCTTGTACTGCATCACGTCAGCCGCACCGGTGCGCTTGGACAGCTTGGCGCCCTGCTCGTCCAGGATCATCGGCATGTGGCCGAACCTGGGCACCGGCGCGCCGATGCCTTCATACAGGTTGATCTGGCGCGGGGTGTTGTTGATGTGGTCGTCGCCGCGGATGACCTCGGTGATGCCCATGTCCCAGTCGTCCACCACCACCGCGAAGTTGTAGGTGGGGTAGCCGTCCGGGCGGAAGATGACCATGTCATCCAGCTCGCTGTTGGCGATCTCGATACGGCCCTTGATCAGGTCGTCGAACACCACCGTACCTTCCAGCGGGTTCTTGAAGCGGATGACGCGGTTCGGATCATCCCTGCGCGGCAGGCCCAGCTCGCGCGCAGCGCCGTTGTAGCGCGGCTTCTCCTGCCTGGCCATGGCGGCCTCGCGCATCGCGTCAAGCTCTTCGCGGGTCTCGTATGCGTAATACGCCTTGCCGTCGGCCACCAGCTGTTCGGCCACTTCCAGGTAACGGGCGACGCGGTCGGTCTGGTAGATCGGGCCCTCGTCATAATCCAGGCCCAGCCACTCCATTGCCTCCAGGATCGCGTCGATCGCGCCTTGGGTGCTGCGTTCACGGTCGGTGTCCTCGATGCGCAGCACGAACTCGCCGCCACGGTGGCGGGCCTCCAGCCAGCAGTACAGCGCAGTGCGGGCACCACCGATGTGCAGGTAGCCGGTGGGACTGGGGGCGAAGCGGGTGCGGCAGGTCATGGACGGCTCGAGGAACGGGAATCCCCCGATTTTACCAGCCCTCCGCCCCTGACGGAAAAAGCGGACGGAGGGGATTAGGTCGCGATTGCCCAGCCTGGGGCGCTGCAACCGGGAAACGGAGGGGAGAAACGACTTAATCCCCTCCGTCCCCTTTTACGGTTCCACCTTGCGCGGGAACGGCTGCTCGCGCATCGCGGCGTTGTAGGCGAACGAGGCGACGATGGCTGCGGCCTGCTTCAGGTCCTCCGGTTCGGCGTGGTCCCAGGTGTCCAGGTGGCTGTGGTGGACATTGGTGAAGTAGTCCAGCCGGTCCTGGATGAACTGGAAGCCCGGCAGGCCGATGCGGTCGAAGCTGATGTGGTCGGTGCTGCCGGTGTTGCGGGTGGCCACGGTGGTGGCACCCACGTCATGGAACGGCGCCAGCCAGGCTTCGAAGATCGGCATCGCCGCCAGGTTTTCCTGCGCATAGATGCCGCGGAAGCGGCCCGAGCCGTTGTCCATGTTGAAGTAGACCTGGAACTTGCCGTAATCACGGGTCTTCTGCAGCGCGCCGGTGGGCTCGCGCAGCGAGGCCGGCAGCGCCTTCTGCGCCGGGTCGGTGGGTTCCGGGAAACGACCGAAGTGCTTGGCCACATAGGCCTGCGAGCCGATCAGGCCCTGTTCCTCGCCGCTCCACAGCGCCACGCGGATGGTGCGCCTGGGCTTGGCGCCGGTCGCCTTGAGGATGCGCATCGCCTCCATCATCACCGCCACGCCAGCCGCGTTGTCGGCCGCACCGGTACCGCTGTGCCAGGAATCCAGGTGCGCGCCGATCATCACCACTTCATCGGGCTTGCTGCTGCCACGGATCTCGGCCAGCGTGTTGTAACCGGGCTGGTCGGCCTCATCGGTGAAGCGTGCTGCCACATCCACGCGCAGGCGCACCGTCTGCTTGGCCTCCAGCGCGCGCACCAGCGGATTGAAGTGCTCGCTGATCATCGCCAGCTCGGGGATGCCCACCGACTCGCCGGCCTTGCGCGAACCACCACCGGCAACCCGGATGATGCCGTTGTCCCAGCTGCTGATGCTGATCGAGGCCAGCGCGCCCTCTTCCACGAAGAACGCATTGACCTTGGTCGCCAGCTGCTGGCGTTCCTGGTACTCCTTGACCCGCTTGGCACGCTCGGCGGTGGCGTCCTTGTCCTTGGGCAGGGTGAACTCCTGCAGGCCTTCCAGCGAGGTGGCGTCGTGGCGATGCGAATCCGCCTCGGTGCCGCGCTTGTACTCGCGCGCCTCGCCCAGCAGCAGGATCTTGCCGCGCAGCTTGCCGCGGTACTTCTCGATGTCTTCGGGCTTCTTGATCTCGACCTGGACCAGCTCGCCTTCAACCGGCCCCTTGGTGCCCGGCGTCCAGGCCTTGGGCAGTGCATGCAGCGGCTGCACGCGGTCGCCCAGCATCTCCACGCTCGCCGAAGTGAACTCCCAGCCGCGCCCGAAGTCGTCGAAGGCCTCGTCGTGGACGTTGTCCAGCTTCCATTCGTTGAACTTGCCGCGGGTCCAGGCGTTGGCGCGACCCATGGCCGGCGAGTTGGTCAGGCGCGGGCCGATGCGCTCGGTGAGATAGCTGAAGGTGTCCATCACCTGCGAACGGTGGAAGGCCTCCTGGCGGATGCGGCTGACCATGTCCAGGTCCACCGTCTCGCGCTGCTGCGCTCCTGCGTTGCCACCCATCGCCAGCGCTGCGGCCAGCATGCCCCACTTCAACACATCGCACCCCTGCCCTTCGGCTCGATCATCAACTCGTCGAGTCTAGCCAGCGGGGGCGCGGGGATACCGTCCCATCGGTCATGGGCGGGAGCGTGCGAACCAAGGTTCGCACCCACAACAGTAGATCCACGCCATGCGTGGATGAACAGCCCAATCACCCGCTCCATCCCAACCACAACTGTGCCCGTTCCGGCAGCAGCAGCAACCAGTGCCGCCGGTCGATGCTGCTGCAGCCGTACACCGCCGCGTGTGCCGGCCAGTCATCCGGAAGGCCACCGATACCGATCTCGGCCAGCGCCTCCGCCCCGGCCTTCCATGGCCGGTAGCGCGGCACCCGGCCAGCCACCGCGCCGCGTCCCTGCCGCGCGCCCTGCAGCCAGCGCAATCCCTGCCCCTGCAATCCTTCGCAGGTCACCGCCGCCAGCTGGAAGCGGACCAGGCCGGGGGCGATCCGCGCCCCCGGCAGGGCCGCCAGCACGCCATGTGCCTGCAGCAGTGCATCCACTTCCAGCAGGGCCGGAATGCCCTGCCGTGCCCGTTGCCGCAATCCCTGGCGCCAGCCCATGGCCTGCTCCTTACTTCAGTTCCGCGCCGAGCGCGTACCAGTCGACCCGGCGGGTCACCCACATCGCCAGCGCCAGGATCACGAACAGCAGCAGCGAACCCATCAGCAGCGCGTTGTTCTCCGACACCAGCAGGCCATACAGCGCGCCGTACAGCACGGTCAGCAGCGCAGCAAAGCCGAGGCCGCGCTTCCAGTGGCCCAGCACATTGGCCAGGTACACCGCCTGCAGGCCGATACAGGCCACGGCCGATACCAGGTAGGCCTTCCAGAACGCGATGTGCTCGGACAGGCTGATCAGCAGCAGGAAGAAGATCGCCAGCGCCAGGCCCACCATCAGGTACTGCAACGGGTGGATGCGCAGCGACTTGATCAGCTCGAACAGGATGAAGCCGACGAAGGTGAGCAGCACGAACAGCACGCCGTATTTCGAGGCACGGTCGGCCTGGGTGTAGGTATCGACCGGATCGACCAGCGACACCGTCACCGCCTGCGATTCGACCGCACCATCATTGCGCAGCTGGCGCTGGGCATCGGAGGCCAGCGAGGACACCGCCCAGCGTGCATCGAAGCCCTGCGCATCAACGCGGCGTTCGTTGGGCAGGAACGCGCCGCTGAACGACGGATGCGGCCAGCTCGAACGCAGCGCGATGTGGGTGTCATCGCCCAACGGCACCACCGACAGCATGCGGCTGCCATCCAGGCGCAGCTCCAGTTCAACCGTGCTGGCAGCCAGCGTGCCGCCCTGATCCGCAGCGAAGCCGGCCACCGGTGCATGCAGGCCGCGCCCCACCTCGCTGGCAGCGCCAACGCCCGGCAGCAACCGCAGCTGCTTGCCATCCACGCGCAGGTTCGGCGTACCGACCAGGCCACGCACATCGGATACACCAACCGCGACATACGGCTGGCCGTAACTGCGGCCGGCCTTCACCGGATAGTCGTCTGCGGCGAAGGTCGCCTTCATCTGGCCGTTCCAGCTGTACACCGGTACCTTGAACAGGCCCACTTCGCGCTGGCTCGGCAGCATCTCGCCGCCCACCTCCAGCGACGCCGGCATCTGCAGCCAGTGCCCCTCGGTGACCTGCATCTCGGTCTTCTTGACGCCCAGCGGGTCGACCAGTTCAACCTGCTTGCGTTCCACCCATGGCACCACCCGCACCGGGCCCACCAGCTGCTGTGCACCGGCGCGGCTGTCGGCCACCCGCGAGAACGCCTCGTCGCGGTATGCGCTGCGTTCGTTGATGACCCCGCGGATCATGGTCAGCGGCACCAGCAGCAGCAGGATCAGCCCGCCGACAATGGCGAACCTCAGCAGCATCTTCAGGGATTTCATGGTCCATCCTCGTTGGAGAGGGCTGCAGGATGGACCGCTGGGGTGAGCAGGGTTTGTGGCGAATTTGAAGCGAGTGTGAAGTCAGCGGCGTAGACGCTGGCCCGCTACACCCAACGGCAGCCACAGGCTCGCCACGGTGCCACCACCGTCGCGGGCGTCGAGGCTGGCACGGCCGTCATGCAGGCGCGCGACTTCCTGCACGAATGGCAGGCCCAGGCCGGAACTGCGCCGCCCGCTGCCGGGCCGCGCCAGCGAATAGAAGCGCTCGAACACCCGTTCGCGCGCATAGTCCGGGATGCCGGCGCCGCGGTCGGCCACCTGCAGGCGCACGCCCTGCCCGTCCACCTCGGCCTGCAGCGCGATCTCCGCGCCGGACGGCGAGAAGGCAATCGCGTTGTCGATCAGGTTGTGCAGCGCCTGCCGCAGCAGGTAGCCGTCGCCCTGCACCCGCAGGTCGGGCACGCTGCCGATGTGGACCCGCACACCGGCCGCCTGCGCGCGCACCTGCGCGGCCGCGGCCGCATCGGCCAGCAATGCCTGCAGCGCGATCGGATCGCGGGTCTGCAGCCAGCCGTGCTGTTCCACTTCGGCCAGCGCCAGCAGCTTGTCGATGGTCTCGGTCAGCCGTTCCTGCTGATCGACAATGCTGCGCGCGAAATGCACGCGGTCCGCTTCGGGCAGCGGCTCCTGCAGCAGTTCGGCGGCACCGCGGATCGCCGCCAGCGGGCTCTTCATCTCGTGCGTCAGCGACTGCACGTACTGCTCGACGTAGGCCTTGCCTTCGAGCTTGCGGCGCATCGTTTCCAGCGCCTGGCCGAGATCGCCGATCTCGTCGCGACGGCGCCGTGGTGGTGGCACCGGTTCGCCCGCGCTGACCGCGCGTGCATAGCGGCTGAGCTGGCCGAGGCCAGTGGTCAGCCACATCGTCACCAGCACGCCGACCAGCGCCGACAATCCGATGAGCCAGGCACCGCGCTCGATGATGGCGCGCTGGCTGGCGGCGATGAACGGATCGATGCTGCGGTTGGGCTGGGCCAGGCTGAGCACGCCGATCAGGGTGCGGCCATCGGCCGGGTCGTATACCGGCGCCGCCACATGCATCACCGTATCGCCTTCCTCGCCCGGAATCTCGGGGCTGGAACGGGCACCGTATTCGCCACGCAGGGTGCGGTAGACATCATTCCAGCGCGAATTGTCGCGGCCAAGGTCACGGCCCAGCGAGTCGTAGATGACGATGCCCTTGGCATCGGTGATGGTCACCCGGTAATCCAGCGAGCGCTTCGGGAACCGCCAGACCATTGCCTTCAGGTCGCGCTGCCGTGCCTTGGCCAGGTTGCGGGTGAAACTGCCGCTGCGGATGGTGCCGTCCTTGACGTCGGCGGCGGCCATCTCGGCCAGCACGTTGGCCGCATCGACCAGGGTCGATTCCATCGCCTGGCGCACACCCGGCTTCACTTCGTTGACGAACACGCGCATCACGAAGAAGGCCGCGATGCCGGTGATCAGGAAGAAGCCCAGGAACAGCTTCAGCACCAGGCGCATCGGCTAGACCTCCAGCGCGTAGCCAAGGCCACGGTGGGTGCGGATCGGGTCGTCGCTGGCACCGGCCGCGCGCAGCTTGGCACGCAGCGTCTTTACATGGGTATCGACGGTGCGGTCGGCACTGTCGGCGCTGCTGTCCCAGCCACGGTCCATCAGCTGGGCACGGCTGAGGATGGCACCGGGTCGCTGCAGCAGCGCCTCCAGCAGCGCGTACTCGTAGCGGGTCAGGTCCAGTGCCTGGCCACGGAAGCGGATGCGCCGGCCTTCGCGGTCGATGGCGAACGCGCCATGTTCCTGCCAGCCTGCATCGGCGCTGGGCGCTGCGATGACCGGCGCCGCACGGCGCAGGCGCGCACGCACCCGCGCCACCAGCTCGCGCGGCGAGAACGGCTTGGTCATGTAGTCGTCGGCGCCCAGTTCCAGGCCGAGCACCCGGTCCACTTCATCGTTGCGGGCGGTCAGGAAGATCACCGGCAGCTGCGCCGTCGGCCCGGGCTGCGCGCGCAGCCGCCGGCAGACCTCGAATCCGCCCAGGTCGGGCAGGCCCACGTCCAGCACCACCACGTCGATATCCCCGGCCTGCAGCCGCTGCAGCGCCTCCCCGCCCAGCAGGCAGTGGCTGGCGGCATAGCCCTCGCTGCGCAGCGCATAGAGCACGGTTTCGGCGATGGCGGCTTCGTCCTCGACTACCAGGACATGGGCAACGGGAGCTGTCATGGCGCGCAGCATAGCCGCTGCGGCCGCCGCCCCGTACACTGCCGGCCATGAACTATCGCCACGCCTTCCATGCCGGCAACCACGCCGATGTGCTCAAGCACATCGTGCAGCTGGCCCTGATCGACAGCTTCAAGCGCAAGGACAGTCCGTTCTTCGTACTCGACACCCACGGCGGCGCTGGCCGCTACCTGCTGGCCAGCGAAGAGAGCCGCAAGACCCTGGAGGCCGAATCCGGGATCATGCGGCTGATGGCCCAGCCCAAGCTGCCGGAGGTGGTCGAGCGCTACCTGAAGGCGGTCCAGGCCGACAACCCGGTGGGAGCGCTGACCAACTACCCGGGCTCGCCGCTGCTGAGCGCACAGGCGATGCGTGCCCAGGACCGCATGGCGGTCTGCGAGCTGCAGGAAGCCGAAACGGCCACGCTGAAGGCCCTGTTTGCCCATGACAGCCGCGTCGATGTGCGCGCTGGCGATGGCTATGCCCTGCTGCGCTCGCTGCTGCCGCCGAAGTTCAACGGCAGCAAGATCGGTCGTGGCCTGGTGCTGATCGATCCGCCGTACGAGGCGCAGGACGCCGAATACCAGAACATCCTGGCTGCCCTGGCCGAGACCCTGGCACGCTGGCCGCAGGCCACCTGTGCGGTCTGGTTCCCGATCAAGCAGCGCCGCACCATCCTGCATTTCCTGCGCAAGGCCACTGCCCTGCCGGTCAAGTCGGCGATGACGATCGAGTTCCTGGTGCGCCCGGACGACTCGCCGCTGCGCCTCAACGGCAGCGGCATGCTGCTGCTCAACCCGCCGTGGCAGTTCGACCGGGTGGTCGGCCCGGCCCTGCCGGCGCTGCGCCAGCACCTGGGCGAACCGGGGGCCAGCACCCGCCTGGATTGGCTCAAAGCCCCCGAATAACGGCCTTCACGAGGCTGTACCGCCGTGAGCCTTTCGTTCACGGAATGCAGCCCCGGTGATGCCACAATCGATGGACCACCAAGGAATCACCCGGTATGGCCACTCGCAACCGCATGCCGCCCTGGCATGAGATCTTCAAGGCTCCCAGCGGCCACGAGCTGCTGATCCGCCCCATCCGCCCGGAAGATGGCGCACCGCTGCAAGCGGCGTTCAGCCTGTTCGGGCCGGAAGAAATCCGTGATCGTTTCCTGCAGGCGGTGACCGAGCTGTCACCGGAAACCACCCAGCGCCTGACCCACCCCAATCCCAAGACCGAGATCACCCTGGTCGCAGCCGAATCCCTGCCCGCTGGCGAAGCGGTGGTCGGCGCGGTCGCCCGGGCCTCGATCATCCCCGGTACCCGTGAAGCCGAGTACGCGATCCTGATCAGCCGCTTCCTCATTGGCCAGGGCCTGGGCCGGCAGCTGATGCGCAAGCTGGTGAAGTGGGGCCGCGGCAAGTACCTCGACCGCCTGTACGGCGACGTTGCCGCCGAGAACGAGCCGATGAAGCAGCTGGCCGCCTCGCTGGGCTTCAAGCCGGTGCCGCACCCGACCGGTGCCGAAGGCCTGGTGCGGATGGTGCTGGAGCTGGACAACTGACGGATGCGCCGGGCCCTGCCCGGCCATGCCTCCCGGTAGTGCCGGCCGCTGGCCGGCATTGTGTTCCCCCAACGGCTCGTGAGGCTGCCGGCAAACGGCCGGCACGACCCACCGGGCTTCGATCGGGCTTCTGCTAAAATCCGGGGTCCATGTCGCGTACCTCATACCCCGCCCCGCCGCTGCCGCGCGCCGGCCAGCTCCGCGCCTGGTGGCGCGCCCCCGCCTCGCCGACCGCCCTGGCCTGGTACCTGGCCCAGGCCGCGCGTGCGCATGACGCCCCGCTGCTGGTGATCGCCCGTGACAACCACGGTGCCAACCAGCTCGAAGCCGACCTGCAGACCCTGCTTGGCGGTGACCCGGCCCTGCCGGTGGTCGCCTTCCCGGACTGGGAAACCCTGCCCTACGACCGCTTCAGCCCGCATCCGGACATCATCTCGCAGCGCTTGTCCGCCCTGCACCGCCTGCCGGCGCTGAAGCGCGGCCTGGTGATCGTGCCGGTGCAGACCCTGCTGCAGCAGCTGGCCCCGCGCAGCTACGTGATCGGTGGCAGCTTCGACCTGAAGGTCGGCCAGCGCTTGGACCTGGACGCCGAGAGGCGGCGCCTGGAAAGCGCCGGCTACCGCAACGTGCCGCAGGTGATGGACCCGGGTGACTTCGCCGTGCGCGGTGGCCTGCTCGACGTGTTCCCGATGGGGGCCGACGAGCCCCTGCGGATCGAGCTGCTGGACGAGGACATCGACTCGATCCGCGCCTTCGACCCGGAAACCCAGCGCTCGCTGGACAAGGTCGACGCCGTGCACATGCTGCCCGGCCGCGAAGTGCCGATGGACGAGGCCAGCATCGCCCGCGTGCTGGCCACGCTGCGCGAGCGCTTCGACGTGGACACCCGGCGCAGTTCGCTGTACCAGGATCTGAAGTCCGGGCTGGCCCCGGCCGGCGTCGAGTACTACCTGCCGCTGTTCTTCGAACGCACCGCGACCCTGTTCGACTACCTGCCCGACGGCAGCCTGCCGGTGGTCTGTGCCGGTGCGTATGAAGCGTCCGTCGCGTTCTGGGCGCAGACCGCGGACCGCTATGAGCAGCGCCGCCATGATGTGGAGCGCCCGCTGCTGCCGCCTTCGGCGTTGTACCTGTCGCCGGAGCTGCTGCGCGAGCGCCTGAACGATGCCCCGCGCATCGAGGTGTGGTCGGCTGACCACGCGCGCATCGCCGATGCCCATGCGCTGGGTGACCAGCCGCTGCCGCCGCTGCCGGTGGCCGCGCGCGAGGCCCCCGCTGGCGACGCGCTGAAATCCTTCCTCGGCCACTATCCGGGCCGGGTACTGATCGCCGCCGATTCGCCCGGACGTCGCGAGGCCCTGCTGGAAGTGCTGCAGGCCGCCGAGCTGAAGCCGCCGGTGGTGGCCGACCTGCCCAGCTTCCTCGCCGACGATGCGCGCTTCGCGATCGCGGTGGCACCGCTGGAAGATGGCTTCGCACTGGACGATCCGCGCATCGCGGTGCTGACCGAGCGCCAGCTGTTCCCCGAGCGCGCCGGCAGCACCCGCCGCACGCGCCGTGCCGGCCGCGAGCCGGAAGCGATCATCCGCGACCTCGGCGAACTGACCGAGGGTGCACCGATCGTGCACGAGGACCATGGTGTCGGCCGCTACCGTGGCCTGATCGCGATGGACGTCGGCGGCATGCCCGGCGAGTTCCTTGAAATCGAATACGCCAAGGGCGACCGCCTGTATGTGCCGGTCGCCCAGCTGCACCTCATCAGCCGCTACTCCGGCGCTTCAGCGGAAACCGCGCCGCTGCATTCGCTCGGTGGCGAGCAGTGGAGCAAGGCCAAGCGCAAGGCCGCCGAAAAGGTGCGCGACGTCGCTGCCGAACTGCTGGAGATCCAGGCCCGTCGCCAGGCGCGTGCCGGCCTGGCACTGCAGGTGGACCGTGCGATGTACGAGCCGTTCGCAGCCGGATTCCCGTTCGAGGAAACCCCCGATCAGCTGGCCGCCATCGACGCCACCCTGCGCGACCTCGCCAGCAGCCAGCCGATGGACCGTGTGGTCTGCGGCGACGTCGGCTTCGGCAAGACCGAGGTGGCGGTGCGTGCGGCATTCGCCGCCGCCAGTGCCGGCAAGCAGGTGGCCGTGCTGGTGCCGACTACGCTGCTGGCCGAACAGCATTACCGCAACTTCCGCGACCGCTTCGCCGATTACCCGCTGAAGGTCGAGGTGCTGTCGCGCTTCAAGAGCACCAAGGAGATCAAGGCCGAGCTGGAAAAGGTCGCTGCCGGCACCATCGACGTCATCGTCGGCACCCATCGCCTGCTGCAGCCCGACGTGAAGTTCAAGGACCTGGGCATGGTCATCGTCGACGAAGAGCAGCGTTTCGGCGTGCGTCAGAAGGAAGCCCTGAAGGCGCTGCGCGCCAACGTGCACCTGCTGACCCTGACCGCCACGCCGATCCCGCGCACCTTGAACATGGCCATGGCCGGCCTGCGCGACCTGTCGATCATCGCCACGCCGCCGCCGAACCGGCTGGCGGTGCAGACCTTCATCACCCAGTGGGACAACGCGCTGCTGCGCGAAGCCTTCCAGCGCGAGCTGGCACGTGGCGGCCAGCTGTACTTCCTGCACAACGACGTGGAAAGCATCGGCCGCATGCAGCGCGAGCTGTCCGAGCTGGTGCCGGAAGCGCGCATCGGCATCGCCCACGGGCAGATGCCCGAGCGCGAGCTGGAAAAGGTGATGCTGGACTTCCAGAAGCAGCGCTTCAACGTGCTGCTGTCGACCACGATCATCGAATCGGGCATCGACATCCCCAACGCCAACACCATCATCATCAACCGCGCCGACCGCTTCGGCCTGGCCCAGCTGCACCAGCTGCGTGGCCGCGTGGGCCGTTCGCACCACCGTGCCTACGCCTACCTGATCACCCCCGACCGCCGCGCGATCACCCCCGACGCTGAGAAGCGCCTGGAAGCGATCGCCTCGATGGACGAGTTGGGCGCCGGCTTCACCCTGGCCACGCACGATCTGGAGATCCGCGGTGCCGGCGAACTGCTCGGCGAGGACCAGAGCGGGCAGATGGCCGAGGTCGGCTTCAGCCTGTACACCGAGCTGCTGGAGCGCGCGGTACGCAGCATCAAGCAGGGCAAGCTGCCCGACCTGGATGCCGGCGAGGAAGTGCGTGGTGCCGAGGTCGAGCTGCATGTGCCGGCACTGATCCCGGAAGACTACCTGCCGGACGTGCATACCCGCCTGACCCTGTACAAGCGTATTTCCAGCGCGCGCGACAGCGATGCGCTGCGCGAACTGCAGGTGGAGATGATCGATCGCTTCGGCCTGCTGCCGGATGCGGCCAAGCACCTGTTCGCCATCGCCGAGCTGAAGCTGAAGGCCAATACGCTGGGCATCCGCAAGCTGGACCTGGGCGAAAACGGTGGCCGCATCGTGTTCGAGTCCAAGCCGAACATCGATCCGATGGCGGTGATCCAGCTGATCCAGAAACAGCCAAACCTCTATGCCATGGAAGGGCCCGACAAGCTTCGCATCAAGCATCCGCTGCCGTTGCCGGAGGACCGCTTCAACGCGGCCCGCGCCCTTCTGACCACCCTCGCCCCGGGTTGATCGCCCCCGAATACCCCGCACCGGTCCCCACCCGGTGCGGGCGGATGACCATGTTTCCTGACGCCGTACCCGCCCCCGACCTGCTGCATGCACAGGCCTGCCTGATCGATGCCCTCTCGATGTCGCTGCAGATGCGCGACGCTTACACCCGCCACCATTGCGACCGCGTTGGCCTGCTCGCGCAGCGCCTGGCCACGCACTGCGATCTGGATGACGATGCCAGTGCGCAGATCGGCCTGGCAGCGCGCTTCCATGACATCGGCAAGATCGGCATTCCCGATGAGGTGCTGCTGGCCCCGCGCCGGCATACCGACGAGGAGCGCGCGATCATGCGCGAGCATCCGGTGCGCGGTGAGCATATCTTCCTGGCCACCGGCCGCAGCGATGCGGCACCGGTTGCGCGGCTGATCCGCGCCCATCACGAGGCGTTCGATGGCAGTGGCTATCCCGATGGGCTGCGCGGCGAGAGCATTCCGTTGGGCTCACGCATCGTCACCGTTGCGGATGCCTATGACGCGATGACCAGCGTGCGTCCCTACCGTGCCGCGATGGAGCACGAGACGGCTCTGCGCATCATCGACGAGCAATCCGGTGGCCTGATCGATCCTTACGTTCTGCAACGCTTCCATCGCCTGCTGGCGCAGGAACCTGAGCTGGCCTGAGATCTTCCCGCACGTGAAACGACCCGCCGGTAGAGTCGACTGTTAGTCGACTATCGCGCGCAGCGCGGGATTTTCGCCATCTGTACGAAGAGCAGTCGACTAACAGTCGACTCTACCAGTCGGCGCTGTGCTGCCGGCCTGGAAGACAAAAGGCCCGGCGTTCGCCGGGCCTTTCGCATCACGCATCACGGGTGATCGGTTACCAGATCACCACGCGCTTGTCGTCGGCACGCACCATCGCGTCGCCGGCCTTGCACTGGAACGCCGCAGCGAAGGACGGCATGTTCGACGGTGCACCGTTGGCTCGGAAGTTGGCCGGCGCATGCGGGTCGGTGTTCAGGCGTACGCGCAGCTCACCGTCGGTGAAGTTGCGGCGCCACACGGTGGCCCAGTTCATGAAGAAGCGCTGGTCCTGGCTGTGGCCATCCACTTCCACATTCGCCTTCGGGTCTTCCTTCAGCGCCATCTGCAGTGCGTCGTAGGCCACGGTCAGGCCACCCAGATCGCCGATGTTCTCGCCCAGGGTCAGCTTGCCCTTCACGAACACGCCCGGCACCGACTCGTAGCCATCGAACTGTGCAACCAGCTGGTCGGTACGCTCGGTGAAGGCCTTGCGGTCGGCGTCGGTCCACCAGTTGTCGAAATTGCCGTTGGCGGCGAACTGGCTGCCCGAGTCGTCGTAGCCGTGCATCATTTCGTGGCCGATGACCGCACCGATTCCGCCGTAGTTCAGCGCCGGATCGGCCTTGGCGTCGAAGAACGGCGCCTGCAGGATCGCCGCCGGGAACACGATCTCGTTCTTGGTGGCGTTGTAGTAGGCGTTGACCGTCTGCGGGGTCATGCCCCACTCGGTCTTGTCCACCGGCTTGCCGATCTTGTCGAGCATGTAGCGGTAGTTGAACGCACGCGCCGCCTGCATGTTGCCGAGGTAGCTGTCGCCGTTGGTCTGCAGGCCCGCCCAGTCACGCCACTTGTCCGGGTAGCCGATCTTCGGGGTGAAGCTGGCCCACTTTTCCAGTGCCTTCTTCTTCGTTTCCTCGCCCATCCACGGCAGCTGCTCCAGACGCGCCTTCAATGCCTGCGACAGGTTCTCCACCAGGTGCTGCATGGCCACCTTCGACTCGGCCGGGAACACGGCGTCGACGTACAGCTGGCCCAGCGCTTCACCCATGCCACCGTTGACGGACTCCAGCACGCGCTTCCAGCGCGGCTGCATTTCCTTCTGGCCGCGCAGGGTGGTGCCGTAGAAATCGAAGTTGGCCTTCTCGAACTGGCTGCTCAGGTACGGCGAGGCGTCGTCGATGGTGTGGAAGCGCAGGTAGGCCTGCCAGGTGCTGGCCGGCACATCGGCCAGCATCTTGTCCATTTCACCGAAGAAGCCCGGCTGGGCCAGCGAGAACTTCTGCGCGGCCGGCACTTTCAGGGTGTCGAACAGCGCGGTCCAGCTGAAGTTCGGGGTCAGCTTGTCGGCGTCTGCGGCGCTGAGCGGGTTGTAGCGCTTGGCCGGGTCACGCATTTCGATGCGCGACATCGAGGCCTTGGCCAGGCGGGTTTCAAAGGCCATCACTGCCTTGGCCTGCTCGGCCGCCTGCGCGGCTTCCACGCCGGACAGGGTCAGCACCTGCGCGATGTACGCCACGTAGGCATCGCGGATCTTGGCCTGCGCATCGTCGAAGTAGTAGCCCTTCTCAGGCAGGCCCAGGCCGCCCTGGCCGACGTAGGCGATGACGTTGGCCGAATCCTTGTAATCAGCATTGGCAAACAGCGAGAACAGCACGCCCTTGCCCTCGGCCTGGCTGTCGCGCAGGTACTGGGTGATGGCGGCGGTATCGTTCAGCGCGGTGATCTTGTCCAGCTGCGGCTGCAGCGGCGCGAGGCCGGCGGCTTCGATCTTGGCTTCGTCATTGCCGGTCTTCCAGATGTCACCGATCTTGGCTTCCACCGAGCCGGCCTTGGCCTGGCTGGCGGCGGCCTGCTGCACCAGCGCGTGCTGCACTTCCAGCGAGCGCTCGCGCAGGATCTCGAAGCTGCCCCAGGTGGTCTGGTCACCCGGCACCGGGTTGGCCTTCAGCCACTTGCTGTTGACGAAGCCATTGAGGTCGGTACAGGCCGAGATGGCCGGATCGAGGTCGGCGCTGTTGAGTGAGATCAGCGGCGTCTTGATCTGCGACAGGTCGAAGGCCTGCTTGGCGTCGGCACCGGCCGCCGGTGCGGTTTCGTTCTTGCCACAGGCCGCCAGCGAGGCAGCGATGGCGATGGTCAGGCCCAGCGGGACCAGGTTGCGGACGTTCATGAGGCTCTCCTGCGGGTAATTTCACAGGGTAGCCGGGGAGGCCCTCCACAGGGACCGGCCAAAGGTCACAGGGGGAACGCCCGTGGTCGCAAGCGGGTGTGTGCGGACCGTTGGTCCGCACACACCCAGCAGAAGAATACCCACCAACGGTGGGTATCTACTTATTTCGCCTTGCCCTGGTTGGCCACGGCCTCAGCAGCCTTGCGTGCCGCTTCCGGGTCGCCCAGGTAGCGGAACGACTGCACGGTCAGGTCATCGTTCAGTTCGAACAGCAGCGGGATGCCGGTCGGGATGTTCAGCTCGAGGATTTCCTCGCGCGAGACGTTGTTGAGGTACTTGTACAACGCACGCAGCGAGTTGCCGTGGGCGGTGACCAGCACGGTCTTGCCGTCCTTCAGCTGCGGCGCGATCGCGTCGTGCCAGTACGGCAGCACGCGGTCCAGGGTGGTGGCCAGCGATTCGGTGCCCGGCAGCGCGTTGCGGTCCAGACCGGCGTAACGGCGGTCATGGATCGGGTGGCCCGGATCTTCCAGTTCCATCGGCGGTGGCGGGATGTCGTACGAACGACGCCAGACCTTGACCTGCTCTTCGCCGTGCTTGGCCGCGGTCTCGGCCTTGTCCAGCCCCTGCAGGCCGCCATAGTGCCGCTCGTTGAGGCGCCAGGACTTGTTCACCGGCAGCCAGTCCTGCTGAAGCTCGGCCAGCGCACCCTGCAGGGTGTGGATGGCACGCTTGAGCACCGAGGTGTGGGCGACGTCGAACTGCAGGCCTTCCTCGCGCATCAGGCGACCGGCGGCGGCCGCTTCCCGGCGTCCCTGCTCGGTCAGGTCGACATCGACCCAGCCGGTGAAGCGGTTGTCCAGGTTCCACTGGCTCTGGCCATGGCGCAACAGTACGAGTTTACGGGTCACTGCAGGGTCTCCAACGCGAGGAAAGGCAGGCCGCCATTGTAGCCCCGGCCGCCACTCACCGGGCCGTGGCGCCACCCATGCGATGCTGTGGCCAATGAATACGGTGATCGACCCCGGACGCTGGGAAGGCAGCGTCGCCGCGGCCCGCGCGCAGCAGCTCCAGCTGGCCGGCCGCGTGGAGCGCCAGGACCGCCTGCCCAACGACGTGCGCTGGCTGGCCGGGCTGGATGTGGGCTTTGAGGACAACGGTGCCACCACCCGCGCCGCAGCGGTCCTGCTGGATGCGAAGACATTGCAGCCCGTGGCGCAGGAAATAGCGCGCATTCCCACGGTGATGCCGTACGTTCCCGGCCTGCTCAGCTTCCGCGAGCTGCCAGCGTTGTTGGCCGCGCTGGCACTGCTGCCGCGGGCGCCGGATCTGGTGTTCGTCGATGGCCACGGCATCAGCCATCCGCGCCGGCTGGGCGTGGCCGCGCACTTGGGCGTGGTCACCGACCTGCCGAGCATCGGTGTGGCCAAGTCGAAACTGGTCGGCCGCTTCGTCGAACCGGGCGCCGAAGCAGGCGCGCATACGCCATTGATGGACGGTGACGAGCAGCTCGGCTGGGTGCTGCGCAGCAAGGTGCGCAGCAAGCCGCTGTTCGTGGCCGGCGGCCATCGGGTCAGTGCCGATACCGCGCTGGACTGGGTGCAGCGCACCCTGCGCGGTTACCGGCTGCCGGAGCCGACCCGGCTGGCGGATCGGCTGGCTTCACGTCGGGACGAATAGCTGCGCCGGGCATCTCCCGGCACGCGCGTCATCTTCGATCAGCGATGCACGTGACCGCGATGGCCCTGCGCGTCCTCGCCGTGGTCATGACCTTCATGGCCCTCGTGCTCGCCGCCCTTCACCGGCGCCGGTTCACCACAGGCCTCACCGCAGTGGTCCGCTTCAAGCTGCAGCGTCACGTGCTCGATGCCGAAGTCATCGTGCAGGCGCCCGCTCAGCTCACGGCGCAGCGCATCGGCTTCGGTGCCGTCGCGCATCACGACATGCGCGGTCAGCGCCGGCGTGCTGGAGGCCAGCGCCCACACGTGCAGGTCATGCACGTCCATTACCGCGGCGTGGCTGGACAGGCTGTCGCGCACCTTGGCCACGTCCATGCCCTTGGGCACGCCTTCCAGCAGCACGTTGATCGCCTCGCGCATCAGCACCCAGGTGCGCGGCAACACCCACAGGCCGATCAGCACCGCCAGGATCGGATCGATCGGCTTCCAGCCGGTGAACTGGATCAGCACCGCACCCGCAATCACCGCCACCGAGCCGAGCATGTCCGCCCACACTTCCAGGTAGGCGCCCTTCACGTTGAGACTCTCGCCGCTGCCGGCCTGCAGCAGGCGCATCGAGATCAGGTTGATGACCAGGCCGGCCGAGGCGATCACCAGCATGCCGGTGGAGGCGATCTCCTGCGGCTTGCTGAAGCGCCCGACGGCTTCCCACAGGATGTAGCCGGCAACCACGAACAGCATCGCGCCGTTGATCATTGCGCCCAGCGCTTCCAGGCGCGCATAGCCGTAGGTGCGACGCGCATCCGGCGGGCGCCGGCTCAGCCGCACCGCGACCAGCGCGATCATCAGGGCCAGCGCGTCGGTGGCCATGTGTGCCGCGTCGGACAACAGCGCCAGGCTGTTGGTCCAGAACGCGCCCACCACTTCGACGACGAGGAAGGTGGAGGTCAGGCCGAGCGCCCACCACAAGGGTTTCTCGTGGCGGATCTCGGATGGCAGGTGATCGTGGTCGTGGCCCATGGCAACAGCTCCTTTGCGATGGAGGCAGGCTACGCCGGCGGCCGTGGGGAAACTATCACGGTGTTTATAACATTGCAGACTGCACGTCGCGGCTCGCCGCAGCTTGCGCCCGTGCCGGGCCACACTATGATGACCGCATCCCCTCTGGATGGGGAACGGGCAGCCGGATCGCTTCGGCGTTGCGGCCCGCAATGGACACCCAAGCACAAGGAATCCGGAACATGTGGACTACCAAGACCCCCTGGGTCGCCGTCGCCGTGGCCTGCGCGCTGGGCACGGCCGCAAGCGCCTCGGCCAAGACCTGCCAGCAGAACTTCCAGGCGGTAGGCGATCCCCGCAATGGCCAGTTCTTCACCTCCGAAGTCACCCTCCCCGGCCTGAAGCCCCGCAGCGCCCTGGGCCAGCTGCGCAAGGCAGCGCTTGATGAGGGCAACAACTTCGTCAGCGGAGATGTCATCACCGAGACCGAAGGCCAGATGTACGTGCTGCAGACCGACACCAAGATGCCGCTGGTCAGCATCATCACCGCCTCCAATGGCGGCAACGTGGTGGTCGGTACCAAGCTGTCACGCGGGCAGACCGCCAAGGAAGAGGACGCACGCAGCGCGCTGTGTGGCTGGCTGGACAAGCTCAAGACCGGCCCCGAAGGCGAGGCGATCGCGGAAGCCGTGCGTGTCTCCAGCGGTTTCGACAAGCCGATCCAGGCCACTGCGGTCGGCATGTCCACCGAAATGGGCAAGGACGCCAAGCGGCTGCAGCGGGAAATCAACACCGCACCGCTCAGGGCGCTGTTCTCCGGCACCAGCACCCCGCCGGATACCGATGCGATGTACCAGCCGTTGCTCGTCAAGTATTTCGGCCGTCGTTTCATCATCGATGGCCAGGTGTACACCGCCCAGCCCAACCGCTTTGCCAAGACCTTCGAGGTGGGCTATCTGGTCACCAAGATGAAGGGCATCGGTGGCATCGGCGGACGCCAGTCGAACGACGACAACAATGCCAACTTCACCGTGCACTGTGCGCTTGCGCCGGATCAGATGGCGCTGGGCGCCACCCTGCGCGAGAACGACTGGGTGAAACTGGAAGGCGTGGTCGACAAGATGGACACCGGTGGCGTCCACCTGCGCGATTGCCGGCAGGTGAAGTAGCCTTCAGGCTGCGCCGGGGAACGCCCCGGCGCAGGCCTCATCGGGTCAGAACCCGAAGCGCAGGCTGGCCCAGTACGCGCGGCCCGGCTCGTTGTAGGTCGCCGCGCCGGCATCGCTGCTGTTGGCCTCGCGGAACAGGCGCTTGTCGGCCAGGTTGTTCACGCCGAAGCCGAAGCTGACCGTCTCGGTCACCTTGTAGCGCGCGCTCACGCCCCAGATGTTGTACGCACCGCGATCCTGCAGTGCGATCGATGGGTCGCAGGTGCCGGTGCAGCGCGGATCATTGTTGATGTTGGTGGTGGCCGGCTTCTGCTTGCCGTAGAACGTGCCGGTCAGCAGCAGCGACAGCTTGTCGGTGGCCTTCCAGTCCAGCATCGTGTTGACGGTGTACTTCGGAATCACCGACAGCGGCTGGCCGGTGCGCTTGTTCTCGTTCTCCACCATGTAGGTGAAGTTGTTGCTCCAGTTCAGGCGGTTGCCCTGCTCGCCCAGCAGCGGGATCACCAGGTTGCCTTCCAGCCCCTGCACGATCGCCTTCGGCGCGTTCTCCCAGCGGAAGATGCGGCCCCTGGTGTCGGCAGTCAGGCCGATCTGGGTGTAGCCGGCCTGGATCTTGTCCTTGTAGTCGTTATGGAAGTACGTCAACGAGGCCTGCCAGCCGCTCTGCGGTGCCCACTCGATGCCGAGTTCCTTGTTCAGGCTGGTTTCCGCCTTCAGGTCCGCATTGCCGCGCATGTAGCAGCCGGCGCCCAGGCTCGGCAGTGCATTCGGGCAGCCATTGCCACGGGTGTAATACAGATAGTCCGGATTCGACTGGTACAGGTTCGGCGCCTTGAACGCCCGGGCGATGCCGCCCTTCACCACCCAGTCGCCGTTGATGCGGAACTGCGCGTTGAGGCTGGGGCTGGTGTTGTTGCCGAACTGGCTGTGGTGGTCGAAGCGCAGGCCCGGGGTAACGATCCAGCGCTCACCCAGGTAGATGTTGTCTTCGACGAACACGGCGGTGGTCTGCGCATCGGCCTTGCCCCGCGCACGATCGGCCGACAGCCCCGGGATGCCGCCGCCGCTGCTGCTGGACTGGCTCATCGAGTACGGGTCGGTCAGGCGGCTGTCCAGGTATTCAAAGCCAAGCGTCCAGATGTTCTCGGCACCACCCAGCGTGGTCGGGAAGCTCACTTCGCCGTCCAGCTGGTAGTTGCGCAGTCGCGAGGTCGACCAGCCGGTGCCGTTGAAGCTGCCTTCCGGGCCACCGGCCAGGCCTTCGTTGATGCGTGAGTTGTTCACCGCCTCCACCGCAGCTGTCACCCGCGAGGTCACGTCGCCCCAGCGGCCACGATGGGTGATCGCGCCGGTGTTGCGGTACATGCGGTTGGTCTCCGCTTCGCCCTCGGCCAGTGCCGCCAGGTCAACGCCGGTCGAGGTACCGGTGGTGCTGACCGCGCGATCACCAGCGTAGATGTTGCCCTGGCGGCTGGTGCCGGCTTCGAACTCCACCACCTGGTTGGCGGTCACGTCCCAGCGCAGCAGCGCGTTGACATCGCGGTTCTTGACACCCTCGCGGCCGGCCGGCGGCACCGCGTTGGGGTTGGTAGCGTACTGGCGGTTGAGCTCCAGCGAGTCCGCGTCGGTCTTGTTGAGATTGCCGTACAGGCGGAACGACAGGGTGTCGGTCATCGGCCCACTCAGCTGCAGGCCGACGCGTTCGCTGCCACCTTCGGCGCTGTGTTCGGGCACCAGCCCATACAGGTCCACCGCACCGGTCAGGTCGCCGGTCGGGCGCTTGGTGATGATGTTGACCACGCCGCCGGAGGCACCGGAGCCATAGCGTGCCGCCGCCGGGCCGCGCAGCACTTCGATGCGCTCGATCATTTCCGCCGGCACCCAGTTGGTGTCACCGCGGGTATTGCGCTCGCCGCTGCGCCCCATGCGCACGGCATCGCGTGCGCCGATGCGCTTGCCATCGACCAGGATCAGGGTGTTTTCCGGGCCCATGCCACGCAGGTCGATCTGGCGGTTGTTGCCGTACTGGCCCGAGGCGCTGTTGCCGGTCAGGTTGACGCCCGGCATGGTCCGCAACAGCTCGGCGATGTCGTTGGCTGGCGGGCGCCGGGCGATATCCTCGGCGGTGATGGTCGAGGTACCCAGTGCCTGGCGCGCGATCTGCGAGGCGGTGACGTGCACCGTGTCGATATCGGTGGCGTCGGTTTCGGCCTGGGCGGTCAGGGCGCTGCCGGCCAGCAGAGCGGCAACGGCAAGCGCCAGCGGGCGCGGCGAATGGACAACGGCAGGAGACATGATCAGGACCTTCTGGCAGGGCTGCGGGGCCTCTGGCAAAGGGCTTGAGGCAACGACGAGGGGGGAGGCGGAGCCGTCCTGCAGGCACCTGCAGCCCGCTCCGTGCGCGCATTCTCCCATCAATGCGAGTGATTCTCAAATGCGTTCACTCATTGCCGCAGCGGCGTCGATGTGCTTTGCGCACCGTGCAAGCCTGCACCGCGCGTAAACTGGCCGGCTACCCCGCCATCAACCGTATGCCGCCGCGGCCGATACCCGTGGTTTGCCGTACGCAGTCAGAGATCGACGTGGAACCACCCCAACTGGACGATGCCAGCCAGCCGCTGGCCGAGGCCTGGCAGCAATGCCTGCTACAGGCCGGCCCTGCCGCCACCGCGCTGCTCAAGGCCGCTGCCTCCGATGCCCCACCCGCGCTGGCCCAGCGCTTTTACGAAGTGCTGCTGCAGGACGGGCGCGCACGCCGCTTCCTGTCCCACGACCAGGTCAAGCAGCGCCTGCAGCCGGCCATGCAGCGCTGGCTGGTACAGCTGCTGACCACCGACGCCGCTGGCATCGCCACCACGGTCGCCTCGCAGCGGGTGATCGGCGACGTACACGCACGGGTCGGCATCCCGGTCGACCTGGTCACCCGCGGTGCGCGCGTGCTCAAGCACGAGCTGTTCGTGCGCCTGCGCGACGACGCGCCCGACAGCGCGACCGCGTTCGCCGCCATCGCCTGCCTCAGCGCGATCATGGACATCGCCATGGAAGGCATGACCCTGGCCTACACCCATGCGCGCGAGCGCTCCACCCGTGCCGACGCCGCCTACCGGCTGTTCTCGCTGGTACAGAACGTCGGTACCGAACGCGAGCGCCAGCGCGCATTGCTGCTGGACTGGGAGAACGCCCTGCTCTACGCCCTCGCCGGCCACGTGCAGGCCAGCGACAACGCCAGCCTGGCCACCTCGGAGTTCGGCCTGTGGTTCACCCACAAGGGCATCCCCAGCTTCGGCGAAAGCAGCGAAACGCAGCAGGTGGGCCAGTTGATGGCCCGCATTGACGGCCACCTGCAGCGCGCCAGTGGCGATGCTCCGGCGCAGCGACTGGCGGTGCTGCCGGCCATCCGCGAGGACCTGGCCGCCATCCGCACCCTGATGACGCTGCTGTTCGAGCGCATCGGCGAACTGGATGCCGGCAGCGACGCGCTGACCAACCTGCTCAACCGTCGCTTCCTGCCCACCGTGCTGCGCCGGGAAATCGAGCTGGCCACGCGCAACCGCACACCGTTCTCGCTGCTGCTGCTCGACCTGGATCATTTCAAGGCAATCAACGACGGCCATGGCCACGATGCCGGCGACCGTGCGTTGCAGCACGTGGCCGGCCTGCTCGGCCAGCTCACGCGTGGCAGCGACTACCTGTTCCGCTATGGCGGCGAAGAATTCGTGGTGGTGCTGGTGGCGGCCAGCGAATCACAGGCGACCGTGATCGCCGAGAGCCTGCGCCGGCAGATCGCGCAGTCGCCGGTGGCATTGGCCAACGGCCAGGTGCTGGAGCTGACCGCCAGCATCGGCGTGGCCGGCCATGACGGCCACCCGGACTACGAACGGCTGATGGCACGTGCCGACGCGGCGATGTACGAGGCCAAGCGCAGCGGCCGCAACCGCGTGGTGGTCGCCAGAGCGGACCTGCAGGAAGCCCCGGGGCGGCGTGCACTGCAGCGATGACGGCAGGACAGGTAGAGTCGACCGCTGGTCGACTATCGCGCGCAGCGCGGGATTTTTCGCCGTCGGAACGAAGAGCAGTCGACTAACTGTGTAAACCCACCACGTTGTTCAGCAGGACTCTGGAAATAGGTGGCTGGCCACCGATCCCCATGTGAGGGCGGTGCCAGTTGTAGTGGTGCAGCCATTGGGTCAGCACGGAATTGCGCTGG